>QKII01000441.1 GCA_003249625.1 Propionivibrio sp.
GTGGGTGCTTGAGGCAGCCTGTGCCCGACTGTCTACCTGGTCGCATGCACCGGCAACCGCCGCTTTGGCGCTTGCGGTCAATGTCAGTGCGCGACAGTTTCACCAACCCGATTTCGTCTCCCTCGTGCTCCGCTTGATGGATACGTATCAAGTGCCTCACGGGCGACTCAAAATCGAACTGACGGAGACGCTATTGCTGAATGACGCCGAGGATACAATTGCCAAAATGGACGCGCTGAAGGCGCGAGGCGTGGCGTTCTCCCTCGATGATTTCGGAACGGGCTATTCCTCGCTGGCCTATTTGCGGCGTTTGCCCCTCGATCAGTTCAAGATCGATCAGTCGTTTGTGCGGAACATGCTTTCTAATGCCAATGACGAAATCATTGCGCGTACCGTCGTTGCGCTCGGGCAGGCGTTGGGCATGAACGTGATTGCCGAAGGTGTCGAGACCGAGGCGCAGCGCGATCTGCTCCTGTCGCATGGTTGCGAGTTTTACCAAGGGTACCTGTACAGCCGGCCCGTACCCATCGGCGAATTCGAGGCTTATCTCTCGGCGCAGAGCGCTCCTGCCGTTGTCGAACGGCCAGCGTCTTAAGGTAAGGGCCAGAATAATCTCAAGGCGCGTCGGCGCGAGAGGCCGGAATCAGTTGCAGTAGTTGTCGGAAAGCCGCACAACGCTGCCAATGACGATCAGCGTCGGCGGCTTCACCTTGTACTCGCGTGCGACTTCGGGCAGCGTCGCCAGTGTTCCGGCATAGGCTTTCTGGTCCGGCCAGGTGGCTCGGTAGAGAAGCGCGGCCGGCGTGTCGCCGGGCAGGCCGGCGGCCTGCAATTCGCGGGAGATCGTCTCCAGACCGGTGACTCCCATGTAGATCACCACTGTTTGACTCGGGCGGGCCAGTGCCGGCCAGTCAAGCTCGACGGTGTGGTCCTTGAGGTGGCCGGTGACGAAGACGCAACTCTGCGCGTGGTCGCGATGCGTGAGCGGGAACCCGAAGCTGGCCGCCGCACCGAGCGCCGCAGTCACGCCGGGCACGATGTCGACCGGGATGCCTGCCGCTATCAATACGTCCATTTCCTCGCCGCCGCGCCCGAAGACGAAGGGGTCGCCGCCCTTGAGCCTTGCGACGCGCTTGCCTTCCTTGGCCTTGGCGACCAGCAGCTGGCAGATTTCCTCCTGCGGCAAGGTGTGGTTGCCGGCCATCTTGCCCACGAAGATACGTTCGGCGGTCGTCGAAATCAGATCGAGTACGCCGGGGCTGACCAGGTTGTCATAGATGACGACGTCGGCTTCGCCGAGCAGTCGGGCACCCTTGAGCGTGATCAATTCGGCATCGCCGGGGCCGAGGGCGACGTGGCCGATGAAGTTTTCTGCTGTCATGGCTGGGCTCCTGTCAATGTGTTGGCGGCTCAGGCTTCAGAGCCTTCTTCCGCCTCGTCTTCTTCAATGTCCAGCGGTTCGGCGAGCACGGCGGCGATGTAATCTTCCGGCAGGCGGTAGGCCTTGGCCAGTTCAGCGGGCGACATGCCATCGGCGTGGGCGGCGTGAATGGCTTCGAGCCAGCCGTTGAGACCGGACGAGAGCGAGATGCCGCGCTTTTCGCCGTCGCGCGCGGTGCTGTTGCCGCTGCCTTTGCCAATTTCGACGTCGTATTTGTTGGCGTAGCCACGCGGCGTAATCATCAAGCCATGCTTGACGTAGGTGTTTGAGTTGCCGATGAGCACCGTCGACAACATGCCGATGTCGGCGTCAAGCATCCTGCCGAGCGTGGTGAACTCGACGCGCTGCTTGGCGCGGAAGGCCGACTTGACGACGGCGACGGGGGTGTCCGGATCGCGGTGGCGCAGGAAAATGCGTCGTGCTTCCTGGATTTGCCGTGTGCGCTTTCCGCTTTTGGGGTTGTACAGGGCGACGACGAAGTCGGCATAGGCCACCGCGTCAAGGCGGCGGGCGATGGTCGGCCACGGCGTCAGCAGGTCGGACAGCGAGATGGCGCAGAAGTCGTGCGTCAGCGGAGGCGCAGGTGTTGATCGCCGAGGCGCCGGGGATGATTTCGACCTCGATACCCGCGTCGGGGGTCCAGCCCGCCTGGAACAGCACTTCGAAGGTCGGTCCGGCCATGCCGTAGACGCCGGCGTCGCCGGAGGAAACGATAGCCACCTTCTTGCCGAGCTTCGCCCGGTCGTAGGCTTCGATGGCGCGGTCGAGCTCTTCGGTCATCGCTTTCTTGATGACTTCCTTGCCGTCGAGCAGATCCTTCACCAGCCGGATGTAGGTGGCGTAGCCGATCACCGTGTCGGCTTCGGCGATGGCCGAGCGGGCGCGG
>QKII01000186.1 GCA_003249625.1 Propionivibrio sp.
ACGTAGCGTAGCAGCCAGATTTTGAAGTGACGCAAAGATATCTTGCCCCTTCAGAAATATGCTGTTCCCGGAATCGCTCACGGCAATCTGACGGGTTGAGCCGACCTGCAACAAACGTTGTCCGCTATCCCCGTTGTAATAGACGGAACCGTCCGCCGCCGTTTCAAAAGGACGTGTATTGCCCTGATAACCGGAAAAAAGGTAATACCCGTTCGCGTCAGTACTGTTTGCCAGACCAAGCAGTTCCTCGAACTTACCATCAACTTCATCCGCAATTTTTGCGCGCTCTTCATCGGTATACGAGCCATTCCCCGCAGAAACAGCCAATTCACGGGCCTTCTGGAGAACCTCGACAACCGCCTGCAATTGACTCTCTTCATAGCTCAATTGCGATTGCGCATTGGCCTGATTGTCCGCGTACTGTGTATTGACAGCCAACGACTGCGATGTGATCAGAACCTGCGCCGCAGCAACGGGATCATCCTGCGCAGACAAAAACTTTTTCCCCGTAGATAGCTGATTCTGGATCTTGTACAGACTGGCCTGATTGCTCATCAGGTTACGCGATCCGGTGTCATATATCTGACTGGTACTTATCCTCATGAAAACTCTCCTTAACGGATATTCAAGACCGCATCAAATATTTCTGACGCGATCTGAAGCATCTTCGCAGCAGCCTGATACTCCTGCTGGTACTTGATAAGATTAACCGCCTCCTCGTCGAGATTGACTCCGGACAGCTCTTCTCGCCGCTCCTCCGCTTCGGTCAGCAAAGTAGTTTGTGCCGCCAGCTTGGTTTCTGCTTCTGCTCCCTTGTTTCCAGCGTAACTCACCAATTGCGAATAGACCGTTGCAAAACTGGCCGTTCCACCCGACGAAACACTCGTCGTTTTCCCAGCCATTGTTTTAGCCGTCTGCAATGCACCGAGCAAAAGCATGTTCCGATTGTCGGACACCCCATTGGTATTGCTTTCAATGACAAATTCGTCGCCGTCCGCAGGCGCCCCTGTGACGGAAAACGAAACACCTCCGGTCGTGTAAGTGGCTCCACTGGTGTAGGGCACAGGATCAGCGCCGTAGTCGTTCGACACCCCATCTACGGTAACCGTCACAGGAAACTCGGAGAATCCTGTCAACGCCCCTCCCGAATAAGCCAAGGTAACTGGACTGCCCTCCACTGGAGCAGAATAGCCGGTAGACACCGCCCCTGCGGTAATCGTGGCACTTCCAGTGTTGCCTGATGATACCGATACCCGGACGGGCGCCGCTGCGGCGAGCAGTCGCACATCGGCCAAAACGGTAGCGTTGACGGCAATGCTCGCCGCCGCATATCGGGTAGGCTGAATCCGATACGAAGCTCCTGCATCCGCTGCTACAAAGCTGCCCGAAAGCGTAAAGCCCTGCGCCCCTTGGGCGCTGTTGGCAATCTCCGTATTGAGGTCGTCCAGCGACCCCGACGCAACCGTCCACTGCACGTTATCGGACAAACGCGTCAGCGTGAGATTCGCTCCGTCATAACTTAACTGATAATCGCTAGCCGTCAGATCCGTATAGAAAACGCCGTCACTATCCGTCTGCACATCGATGGTTGCAGAAACGTCGGGCGCTGTCGAACTGTTGGCGACTACTGTCGGCTCCTCTATCGTGAAGAACGCGGCCACATCGCCACCGGTATTTCCCAACAGATCCTGACCGAGCGCATGCTGCGCATTGAAGGTATAAGCGAGAGAAACGGCCACCTGTCCCAAACGATTGGCAGCTTCTCCCAAGACATTGGCACGATACTCAATCAAGCCGCTCAGGCTGCCGCCAGTAATCACCGACTCCGGAAGCTCGATTGTTCCACTGCTATTATCGATCGCTACACTGACGTTTCGCGGGTCTGAAGCGGACGTTAGCGTCGATAGTGTCGTCACGGTAGTTCCGACCACCAGAGGCTGACCATTTCCAAAATAGACGTTATAAGAACCATCGGTATTGGTCGACGCGGTCGCGCCAATCAGCTTGTTCAGTTCCAAAACAAGCTGATCGCGCTGATCGTACAGGTCATTTGGCGGCTGTCCAGTCGCTGATTCAGCATCGATGATCTGTTCATTGAGCGTAGCGATCTGTTGCGAGTAGGAATTGATCGAGGTAACAATCCCCTGTATCTGCGTATTAACGCTTTCATATTGATCATTAATCAGCGTGCTGAGCCCCTGAAATCGAGATGTCAGAGCCGAGGCCGATGAAACGAGCGTCTGGCGAGTCGTCAAAGATGACGGATCGGAACTCACTTGCTGAACAGCGGTAAAAAATGACTCTAGCGCAGTTGACAACCCGGAATCCGTGTCGGACAGCACGCTATTCAGATACGTCAACTCGGTTGAATAGGCCTCCAGCGAGCTAACCTTCGCTTGCGCGCTGTTGATCTGCTTCGAGATGAAGCTACTGTAAACTCGCTCGATGGTGGAAACATGAGCACCCTGACCAACGTAGCCGGCTCCGGTCAAAACGGGGATATTCGACGCCTGCACAGTACGCTGGCGGCTGTAACCGTCCGTGCCGGCATTGGAAATATTATGCGATGTCGTCGCTAACCCGAGTTGCGCGTTCTGCAACGCCGAAACACCAATGCTGTAGATTCCTGAGCCCATGGAACACTCTCCTTTTCCATGTGTTTAACGGCACATCTGCCGGTTTATTGAGCGGAACTTCCTTATCCTGCGAGTGCCTGGCGAAGGGTTGTGCCACCTATGATCCGCCCAAGTTTGTCAGCGTACTGCGGGTCAGTGGCATATCCTGACTGCTGCAGTGAGCGGGCAAACTGCGTGCCATCCTGCTGTCCCAGCACTGCCGAAAAACGCGGACTCTGGCCAAGCAGATTGGCATAATCCTGGAAGGCTTCGCGGTAAGAGCCATAGGCACGGAACTTTTCACGTACCGTTTCCGCGACGCCATTGACGTACTCGGTCGTCTGAACCTCCACAGATGACCCCGACCAGTTTCGCCCCGCTTTTATACCGAAGACGTTGTAGGTTGGTGTTCCATCGGCATAGCGAATTTCGCTTTTTCCCCACCCGCTTTCCAGTGCTGAATGGGCAACAAGGAAATGCGCCGGCACACCAAGGGTTTTTGCCGCCTCGCTGGCGTGCGGCCAGACCTTGTTAACATAGTCTTGTGCCGACACGGACGAATTCTCACCGACCTCGGAAACAGCGCCCCGGACAACGGACCCGACGCTGCCGGAACCGGCAAGAAACCCGGCAGAAGTTGCCGCCTGCCGCTGCACAAATGCCCGCTGCAATTGCGCCAGCGCCGAGCCCACGTTACTTTCGACCCCACCCGGCAAACTCCGAGCGAGTTGTTCTTCGATCAACTTCGCAAAACCGAGACTGCCGGTTGAGGCCATATTCTGCGCAAGTTGCTGATCGAGGATCGACGTAAAGAAACGCGTCTGGTCGCTGTCCATCAGTCCGTCCTGCGGCGTCGCATCACGCATACTCTTGAGCATCATCTGCAGCAGCATGCCTTCGAACTGCTGCGCAGCCTGCTTCAGTCCGGCCTGCGGATCCTGCTTGATTTTCAGCTGGGTATCGGACGCCGTCGACATGTCGAGGACGAAACGGCCCGTCGGAAGGTTCTCTGCTTTCATGCACCTGAAAAAGCAACTTTCAGGCCAATTAGATAATCTCCAGCTCCGCGCGCAACGCGCCGGCAGCTTTCATCGCCTGCAATATCGACAACAGATCCTGCGGGTTGGCTCCAAGCGCATTGATCGCCTTGATCACCTCGGCCAGGTTGGCGCCGGCCTTGACGGCCATCAGACTGCCCCGCTGTTGCTCGATCGAAATATCCGCTTGCGAGGTAGTTACTGTTTGTCCACCCGAAAGTGCATTCGGTTGGCTCACCTGTTGCTCCGATTTCACCACCACTGACAAGGATCCGTGCGCCACAGCACACGATTCGATGGTCACCATCTGATTCATCACAACGGAACCAGTACGCGGATTGACGATCACTTTCGCCATCGCCCTGGTTGGCCGCACCTCGACGTTTTCGAGCCGTCCGACGAACGCGACACGCTCATTCGCAGACTCCGGCGCCACAACGCGAATGACCCGCCCATCCAGCGCCTCGGCAACCTCCACGCCAATGTTGCGGTTGATTGCCTCGACCATGCGCTGCGCGGTTCCAAAATCGGTATTAGCCAACTCGAAATGGACGTACGCGCCCTGACCGAGTGAGGTCGGCACCTCCCGCTCGACGGTTGCCCCAGCGGGGATTCGCCCCGCCGACAGGTGATTAACCACCGCACGACTTCCGCCTGCCGCCGCACCGGCGCCGCCGACCATCAGATTTCCCTGCGCCTGCGCATAAACCTGTCCATCCGCCCCCTTGAGCGGCGTCATGATCAACGTCCCGCCGCGCAAACTTTTGGCGTTCCCCATTGATGAAACGGTCACGTCGATTTGCTGGCCGACACGTGAAAACGGCGGCAAGCTGGCGGTCACCATTACCGCGGCCACATTCTTGAGTTGCAGTGATTGGGTCGTCGGCAAGGTCGTCCCCAACTGCGCGAGCATGTTGATGATGCTTTGCGTGGTGAACGGCGTTTGGGTGGTTTGGTCACCGGTTCCGTCAAGGCCCACCACCAAGCCATATCCAACCAACTGGTTGTGACGGATTCCCTGGATGTTCGCCAGATCCTTGATGCGCTCCGCTCGGACAGGTGCACAGGAGAGCGCGACAAGAATGACGCCCAGCAGCGCCCAAAAACGCGAGTTACGATATGTTCGCTGTCTCATGATTCGCCTTCCGTACCCTAGCCGCTAGAACGGCAGCACCGACATGAAAAAGCGCGCAAGCCATCCCATGACCTGCGCCTCGCTGATTGCGCCGGTTTCCTTGTACTCGATACGCGCATCCGCAACGTTGGCGGAACTGATGGTATTCGCGGTACTGATGAAATACGGGTTAACCACGCCTGAAAGCCGGATGTACTCGGCTCCATGGCCGATGGAAACCTGCTTCTCCCCCGACACCAGCAAATTCCCGTTCGCCAGAACTTCAATGACAGTCACCGTGATGTTTCCAGTGAATACATTGTTCGCTGCGGCATCCCCTTTACCCGCAAGGGTATTCGAACTATCGGCCGACAAGGTCAGCCCCTGGAATGTTTTCCCCGGCAATCCGCTGATCGTGGGGACCGTGGCCGAAA
>QKII01000473.1 GCA_003249625.1 Propionivibrio sp.
AGTGAAGCGCGAGTGGCTCGTGGTTGACGCCACAGACAAGGTGCTCGGCCGGCTCGCGACCGAGATCGCCCGCCGCCTGCGTGGCAAGCATAAGGCAGAATTCACCCCGCACGTGGACACTGGCGATTTCGTCATCGTGACCAACGTGGAAAAGCTGCGCGTGACCGGCAACAAGGCCGACGACAAGATGTACTACCGTCACACCGGCTTCCCTGGCGGCATCTACGAATCCAGCTTCAAAAAGATGCAGCAACGTTTTCCGGGTCGTGTGCTCGAGAAGGCTGTCAAGGGCATGCTGCCAAAGGGGCCGCTGGGCTACGCGATGCTGAAGAAAATGAAGTGCTATGCGGGCGATACGCATCCGCATGCAGCTCAGCAGCCCAAAGTTCTGGAACTTTAAGAGGTCGAAATGGCTGAAAACTACTATTACGGAACCGGGCGTCGCAAAAGTGCCGTCGCTCGCGTGTTCATGAAGCGCGGCTCGGGCAACATCGTCGTCAATGGCAAGCCGATTGACGAGTTTTTCTCCCGGGTGACCGGACGCATGATCGTTCGCCAGCCGCTTGAACTGGTCGAGCAAACGGCCGGTTTCGATATTCTGGTGAATGTTTCCGGTGGCGGCGAATCCGGGCAGGCCGGTGCCGTTCGTCACGGCATCACCCGCGCGCTGATCGAATACGATGCAGAACTAAAGGCGGTTCTGTCGAAGGCCGGGTTCGTTACCCGTGACGCGCGTGAAGTTGAGCGGAAGAAGGTCGGTCTGCACAAGGCGCGTCGTCGCAAGCAGTTCTCCAAGCGCTGATTCTGCACTACACGCAGTCCGCGTCGGGTTCTTCATCAAAGCCGTCCCTTGGGGCGGCTTTGTGTTTTTGGGGGAGGCGGACTATCATTCGCGTCCTGCCAAGGAGGAAGAAATGATCAAGGTTGGTATCGTAGGCGGCACGGGTTACACCGGTGTCGAGCTTTTGCGCTTGTTGGCCCAGCACCCGGCGGTCGAGCTTTCCGCCATCACTTCGCGCGGGGATGCGGGGACGCATGTCGCTGCCATGTTCCCCAGCTTGCGCGGACGCGTCGATCTCAAGTTCGAAGATCCTGCAGTGGCTGATCTCAAGTCCTGCGATCTCGTCTTTTTCGCCACCCCCAACGGTGTTGCCATGCAGCAAGCTCCCGATTTGCTCGAAGCCGGGGTGCGCGTTGTTGACTTGGCGGCGGACTATCGCATCGTTGATGTCGCCGAGTGGGAGAAATGGTACGGCATGAAGCACGCCAGTCCGGAGTGGGTGGCGAAAGCGGTTTACGGTTTGCCGGAAGTGAATCGTGATGCGATCCGTTCTGCCCGTCTGGTGGCCAATCCCGGTTGTTACCCGACCGCTGTTCAACTCGGTTTCGCCCCCCTGGTGGAAGCGGGGCTTGTCGAGATTGGCGGCCTTATCGCCGACGCCAAATCGGGTGTGTCTGGTGCAGGACGTAAAGCAGAAGTCTCCTCGCTGTTCTCCGAGGCCTCCGACAACTTTAAGGCCTATGGTGTGCCCGGGCATCGCCATCTTCCGGAAATCCGTCAGGGGTTGTCGCGCCTGTCGAAGAACGGTCCGGTCGGGCTGACTTTCGTGCCGCACCTGACCCCTCTGATTCGTGGCATCCATGCGACGCTTTATGCGCGGATTACTGGCGACGCGGACTTCCAGGCGCTTTACGAGCAGCGCTATGCCGCCGAGCCGTTCGTTGATGTTCTCCCGGCCAAGACCCATCCTGAAACCCGCTCCGTCCGCGCCTCAAACCTGTGCCGGATTTCCGTGCATCGGCCACAGGGAGGCGATACGCTTGTGGTTCTCTCGGTGATCGACAACCTGGTCAAAGGGGCTGCCGGTCAGGCGGTGCAGAACATGAACCTTATGTTCGATCTGCCGGAGACCGAAGGCTTATGGCAGCTCCCCGTGCTGCCGTAAGGATTCGCCGCTTACGCCAGCGTTTCGGCATAACCGCGCCGCGCCTGGCAATTCGGGCGCACGTCGCGTGGTATTGGCGTGCGCTTTTGGCGGTTGCGGTGATTTCGCTGTCGCTTGCGTCGGCCGCATGGATCTACGATGCGGGACGGAAGATGGCGGGTTATCGCCCCGTCGAGCCCAGCGAAGAACTGCAGTCGTTGCGCAATTACGTTATGGAACTCGACACGGAATTGACCAAGCTGCGTGGCTTGGTCGGTTCGGGGGAAAGCCGCTTGCAGATGGAGCGGGCCGCCATGAGTCAGTTGACGAGCCAGCTTCGGCTGCTGGAGGGCGAAAACGCTACGTTGCGGGAAGACCTCGCATTTTATGAGGGGCTTTTGCCCGGAGCGTCGCAAGCGACGGAGGACGGTGTCCGGATCGACAGGCTGCGAATCGAACAGGCTGGAGCGGAGGGCGATTACCGCTATCGCCTGCTGGTCGTCGTCGGTGGCGATCAGCGACGAGGTGGCGGATTCAAGGGGGCGCTTGCTCTGCGAGCAATGGTCGTGCAAAACGGAAAAAAGGCGGCCATCGATATTCCCTCGCATGCGAAGGGCGACGTCGAGGTCAAGCGCTTCCATCGCGTCGAAGGGGTCTTTTCCATACCAGTCGGAGCGCGCCTGCTCAGCGTCGAGGCTAGTCTGGTGCAGGATGGTAAAGTGCGCGCCACACAGTCGGCGATGCTCTGAGCTCGGCTGGCAGAATTTTTGACAGGGAGAACGCATGTTTGGAGAGAAGAAAGGCAGAACGCCTCAGAACAGCATCGACAGTCTCATTGGCTCCGCCACGCGCATCGAAGGAAACGTTTTCTTTTCCGGCGGCTTGCGTGTCGATGGCGTCGTCTGCGGGAACATCCGCTGTGAAAATCCGCGGGAAGGAACCCTTGTCATCAGTGAGAAGGCCCGAGTCGAAGGGGCGGTCGCCGTCGGGCATGTGGTAATCAATGGTACTGTTAT
Organism: Propionivibrio sp.; assembly: GCA_003249625.1. Next base: position 2,942 of record QKII01000473.1, read on the forward strand.
CGGCCCCGTGGTCGCCGGCGAGTCGCTGGAACTTCTCCCCTCGGCCCGGGTCACAGGTGACGTCGAGTATCATCGCATCGAGATGCAGCAGGGCGCGGTAATCGAAGGGAAGCTGGTGCATCGGAACAATGCAGCAGCGGATAGCATGCCGGGGGCGCCGGAGGGAGCGAGCGAATAGGAAACAGGATGATCGTGGCCGTGATGGCCGTAGATAAGGACTGAAACGGAAGGAAAATTATGAACACTTCAGCAGATATGCCCATGCCCTTTATTTTTACCGACAGCGCGGCCGACAAGGTCCGGGAACTGATCGAAGAGGAGGGCAATCCCGAACTCAAGTTGCGCGTCTTCGTGACCGGCGGTGGTTGCTCCGGTTTCCAGTATGGCTTTACGTTTGACGAAGAAGCGGCCGAAGACGATACCGCGATGGTCAAGAACGGCGTTACGCTGCTCGTCGACCCGATGAGCTACCAGTACCTTGTTGGTGCCGAGATTGATTACACCGAGGGGCTGGAAGGCTCACAGTTCGTGATCAAGAACCCCAATGCCACTTCAACCTGCGGTTGTGGTTCGTCGTTCTCGGCGTAGTTTTCGGTAATGCCCAAAAAGAAACACCGGCACATGCCGGTGTTTCTTTTTGGGCTTCGGTGAGTGGGCTATTCCGAGCTTGCCAGCCGGATTTGCTTGGCCAAGTCGAGATGCGCGTGCAGCGCCTTCGTTGCAGTGTGAAACTGTGCCATTTGCGCCTTGTCCAGCGGAAGCGCCGTGGGTAGTGCCACGGTGGCCGGGTTGATCTGTTTTCCGGCAATGCGGAACTCATAATGGAGATGCGGGCCCGTGGCGACCCCGGTTTGACCGACAAAACCGATCGTGTCGCCTTGACTGACGCGCGCTCCCTTGCGGATCCCGGGGGCGAATCCTTTCATGTGGCCATAGGCGGTTGAATAATTACCCCGGTGGCGGAGGACGACGAGGTTCCCGTATCCCCCTTGCCGTCCGGCGAAATCCACCGTCGCGTCGGCGACAGCCCGGATCCGGGTTCCGGATGGAGCGCCGTAGTCGATTCCCTTGTGTGCACGGGTGACGTTCAGGACCGGATGCCGTCTCGCATTCGAAAAGCCGGAGGTGACGCGCGAGAATTCCAGCGGCGAGCGGAGAAACGCCTTGCGCAGACTCTTGCCCTCGGCCGTGTAGTAGCCTCCCCTGTCGCCACTGGCGAACCAGAAGGCCTGATGGGTGACGCCGTCATTGATGAACTCGGCGGCGAGAACCTTGCCGCCACGGACGTCCTGTCCGTTATGGGTCTGAGATTCATAAACGACCGAGAAGCGGTCGCCTTTGCGCAGATCGCGGTAGAAATCGATGTCCCCGCTGAAGATTTCGGCAAGCTGGACGGCAACGCTGTCAGGAATTCCTGCTTCGTCGGTGGCGCCGAACAACGAATTGGATATTTCACCGGACTTGATCTGGAGGCTGGGCGAAAAATCGATGGCCTTCTCGATCGCAGCGAAGCCTGTGTCATTTTTCTCGACAACCAGCGCAGAGTCTGCATTGCCGAGCGGGAAGTAAAGCGCGAGCAATTCGCCGTTCGCGGTCGTTTTTGCGGTGACGGATTTTCCGGGGCGAAGCTGGCGGGCAGCGGCGCGAGTCGCCGGATCTTGCTGGATGAAGGTCAGCGCCGCCGGGTCCGAGACGCCGAGGCGGGTGAACAGGCTGCCGATCGTGTCCGAACGCTGGATGCGTTCTTCGCGCAGGAACGTGTCTTCCGACGCATCGATCGAGAGCGGCAACACCTCGGGATGGCCGAGCTGTTCCAGCACTGTCTGAATCGAGCCGGCCGGCGGCGCGCTAACCGGCGGAACAGCGGACGCCGCGACCATGCCGAGCAAAGCGAAAGCGCCGAAGGCGCCAAGCGTCCAAGGGTGGCGGAGGCGGGTGGCCCAAGTGGCGAGGGAATGCCGGGGCGGGTTCTGTCTCGTGTCCATGAAAAAAACAGCCAAAAAAACCCGTAGGAGTCTAGCAAAAAAAAGCGCGTTCATGAACCGCTGAAAACTCTTGTGTCGGTTGCCTGTTTTTGCATGTTGCGGGAAATTCCGATCCCGACTGTTGCAATTTGACAACACGAAATGTGCCCGGTCGGTGCAAATCGTCATGGCGAGGTTGCTAGCGCTCTGGGCGTTTGCGATGATCCATCCCAGCTTCTCATCACTGAGAGGTCCAGTTTGGCGGCGACAA
>QKII01000432.1 GCA_003249625.1 Propionivibrio sp.
GCATCGAGAATACCTCGCAGGATGTTGATCTCGTCGCGCTCCAGATCCACCCGACCGTAGAGTCGCCGCAATTTCGCCATCAGACGCTTCGGCTGCGCCGGGTCGAGAAAACCAGTCTCGACCATGACGCGTTCGAGGTGCCCGTAGAAACGCTCGATATCATCACTGGTTGCCGGAGGTGAGGCGAACGGGACCGTCCGGCTGACCTCTGCGGGACGGCCGGCGTGGGCCGCCAGCCTGAGTTCATAGCACAACAGTTGCACCGCCGCCCCAAGATTGAGCGACGTATAGTCCGGGTTGGCGGGAATGAACACAGTGCGCTGACAGCGCTGGACATCCTCGTTCGATAGCCCAGCCGTTTCGTTGCCGAAGAGCAGCGCCACGTCGCCTTCGAGCGACTTCTCCAGAACCAGCGGCGCCGCCTCGCGCGCCTGCAATCGAGAGGGACCGAGGTTGCGATGGCGCGCCGAGAGCGCTACAGCAAAGACGGTCCCTTCCAGCGCCTCATCAAGCGTCGAACAAACAACCGCATTTTCCAAAACATCGTCGGCCCCTGCCGCGCGGGAAACTGCGTCCGGATCGGGAAATTTTTTCGGGGTGACGAGATACAACTTCGACAGTCCCATCGTCTTCATCGCCCGCGCCGCCGCGCCGATGTTTCCGGGATGACTGGTTCGGGACAGAATAATGCGGATGCGCGCCAGTTCAGCGGACCGACCTGAAATGCCGTTATCAATCAAAGACGGGGAAGGCTGGTTCATATTAAAATACACGATTCCAAAAACGAAACGGGCGAACCGGAATTCTCCGTCCGCCCGCCGGACTCTTTAAAAGACACGCTATGCATCCAGCTCTGAACATCATGATCAAAGCCGCCCGCCGGGCCAGCCAGATCATCAACCGCGCCGCTCAGGACATCGAGCATCTCCGGATCACGCCGAAGAAGTACAACAACGATTTCGTCACCGAGGTTGACAGGGCCGCCGAAGCCGCGATCATCGAAATCCTGCGACAGGCCTATCCGGACTACGGGATTCTAGCAGAAGAGTCCGGCGCATCGGACGCCAGCGATAGCGGCAAGGACTACCAGTGGATCATCGATCCGCTCGACGGCACCACCAATTTCATCCACGGCTTTCCCCAGTACGCCGTATCGATCGCCCTGACCTACAAGGGCGTGCCGAACCAGGCAGTGGTCTACGACGTCGTGCGCAACGAAATGTTCACCGCCAGCAAGGGCGGCGGCGCCTACCTCAACGAGCGGCGTATCCGTGTCACCAAGTGCGACCGCATGGAACAGGCGCTGCTCGGCACAGGCTTCCCGTTCCGCAACTTCGAGCACGTCAAGCCTTACCTGGGGATATTCAAGGACTTTGCCGAACGCACCGCGGGAATCCGTCGCGCCGGATCAGCAGCACTCGACCTCGCTTACGTCGCCTGCGGACGCTTCGACGGCTTCTGGGAAATCGGCGTACTGCCGTGGGATATCGCGGGTGGAGCGTTGCTGGTTACCGAGGCCGGCGGCCTGATCAGCGACCTTTCCGGCGGGGACGAGTACCTGAAGACGGGCAATCTGGTGGCCGGCACACCGAAGATCTTCGCGCAGATGCTGCAGGTCGTCGACAGCCACCTCACCCCGACCCTGCAAGCCTGATTTTCATCACCTTCCGAACACAGACTGCTCACCCCTTGATGCATATCAACGGGCGCAACTTGGCGACGAGGCCGGCCAGACCGGCCTCATCCGACGCCTCCACAACCGCGCTGACATCCTTGTAGGCGCCCGGCGCTTCCTCAGCGACGCCACGCAGACTCGGACTGCGAATCACAATCCCGCGCGCCGCCAGTTCGCCGATCACGGCACGGCCGTTGAAGCGCTTCAACGAGGCATTGCGGCTCATCGCCCGTCCGGCACCGTGACACGCGGAGGCGAAGGCGTGCGACCCACCGACTGGAGAGCCTCCAGCGAGGATGTACGATGCCGTTCCCATGCTGCCTCCGATAAGTACCGGTTGCCCGACATCGCGGTACGCGGGCGGCAATTCCGGATGCCCCGGCCCGAAGGAACGCGTCGCTCCCTTGCGATGAACGAACAGACGTCGCTGCTGCCCGCCGACGGCATGCATTTCTTCCTTGCAGGTGTTATGCGAAACGTCGTACAGCAACGGCAATCTGCTCCCCGGAAAAACCTCGGCGAATACCTGCCGCGTCAAGTGCGAGAGAATCTGCCGGTTGGCCAAGGCGCAATTGATTGCTGCGCGCATGGCGCCGAGGTAACGCTTACCGAGCGGCGATCTCAACGGGGCGCATGCCAGTTCACGGTCGGCCAGATCGATTCCCGACTGTGGCGCGGCGATAGCCATCTCACGCAGGTAATCCGTGCCGATCTGGTGACCAAGCCCGCGCGAGCCACAATGCATGCTGACGACGACGTCGCCGGTCGCTAGAGCATATGCACGTGCCGCAACCGGATCGAACACCTGATCGACGACCTGGACCTCCAGATAGTGATTGCCTGAACCGAGCGTACCCATTTCTTCGCGCTGACGCTGGCGCGCCTGTTCCGACACCGCCAGTGGATCGGCGCTGGCGACTACACCATGCTCCTCGATGTACTCCAGATCCCCAGCACTCCCGAATCCCTCGTTGACTGCCCAGCGCGCGCCGTTGCGCAGCATGGCATTCATACCATCGGCGGAGAGACGCAGTTCACCGGTACTGCCAACGCCCGCCGGGATTCGCGCATACAGCAAATCGGCCAGACGTTCCTTGGCGTGCTCGATATCGTCAAGCCGCAGATCGGTACGCAAAGTCCGCACTCCACAGGAAATATCGAAACCGACGCCACCAGCGGAAATCACGCCACCCTCCTCGGCATCGAACGCCGCCACGCCTCCGATCGGGAAACCGTAGCCCCAATGGGCATCAGGCATGGCGTACGCCGCATCGACGATCCCCGGCAGGCTGGCGACGTTGTTCAACTGCTCGGCAACCTTGTCGTCCATAGCCCGCAACAACTCGCGCGACGCGAAAACAACCGCCGGCACGCGCATGCGCCCGTGCTTTTTCATCCGCCACGCGCAGGGCGCAATCTGCTCGAATCGTGAAACGTCCATTTTCTGATTCCTTGTAGTGTTCCGTGATCAGACATCTACGATGCACTGGGCAAGCCAGCTTCCATCAGCCTGCTGTGCGACCCGCAGTTCGCAGAACGACACGCCCTTCACCTCCGCCGCCGGCTGATGGCGACCGACGTCCACCGTTTCGCCCCAGGCGCGCGCAGCCAGACGCCCCTCCGCTATCGTCACATCGAAGCGCGAGAAGAGCATATGCCGCGTCGCCATGTTAAAGACCAGCGCATTGAGCCAATCGACCAGCAGCAGGTCCAGATCCGGTGCCGCGCAGGCGATGAGCACGGATTCGCGCTGCTGCACCGTGCAGGGGTCGCAGATCACCGCAGTCAGCGCCGTCGCTGCCCCGGCAAACGCCTCGTTGAGCGTCGCCCCGCTTCCGCGCACACCGACGTCGGCTTCATGTTCGAACGTTTCCCAGATCACTCCATCCTCACGACGCTGGCGACGCTTGGCGGCAACGCCGCAGACAGTCGATCACTTCTTCATCGCTAACCTGCCCGAACTCGCGATAGAACTGTCCGACGGCATAAAACTCCCATGGCGCATGAAGGCAAACCGTTTCGTCCGCATCCGCTTCGACTCTTCTCAGGCTATCCGGCGCAGCGACAGGAACCGCGCAGATCAACCGCTTCGGCATCCGCGCCCGCACCGCGTGCAGAGCCGCAATCATCGTCGCCCCGGTCGCCAAACCGTCATCGACAACGATGACGATGCGCCCCGACGGATCGGCCGCGGCCCGGCCGGGCGAGTATAGCGCGCGACGCTGACGCAGTTCCCCGAGGCGTGAGGTCCGCTCCCGTTCGAGCCACGACGATTCGGCTTCTGCTGCGTCCGCGATGAACGACCAGCCACTCTCATCGATTGCGCCAAGCGCATACTCCGGATTCCAGCGCGAACTCAGCTTATGCACGAGAACGACATCCAGTTCGCCATGCAACTCTGTCGCCAGCACCTCACCCATCGGCACGCCACCACGGGGAATGGCCAGAACCAGGGGATTGCAGTCGCGCCATGCAGCCAACTTCACCACCAACTGGCGTGCGGCATCGAGACGGTCGTTGAAGAACATTTTTCCTCCCGATTTTTCAGGGAGCCACCCCGGGCTGCAGCAGCTCGATCTTGAACTCCGTCTCATAGGGCGGCACGTTGCATTCGATGATGTCCGATGGCGCAATATCCAGCCGGACGCCGACCACATCGGTTCGCACAGGTAGCCGCGTGACACCGCGATCAACCAGAGTGACAACACGGATCTCCGCAGGCTGACGACGCGCCAGGTATTCGACGACCCGAAGCAAGGAATGCCCGGTAAACAAGACGTCATCGACAACCAGCACCGTATGGCCGCGCAATTCAGGTGGTGATTGGCCCTCCGCTTCGGTTAGCCGGGTTTCCGGAAACAGCAGCGTCAGGTCATCTGCGTAGCGCTTGACGGCAAGGTCCAGTCGCAGCGGCGGCGCAACCCCGAAACGCTGGACCATGCGTTTTGCCAGACGATCGGCCAGCGGCGCTCCGCGCCGCAAGACGCCGACTACAATGACACGCTCCCGCCCGGTCAGCAGCCCAGCCGCGTCACAAGCCATAGATTCGATGACCGATTCGAGTTGGGCGGTATCGTAAAGGCAGGTGCGCCTACCAGCAGGTCGATCCATGTCACTCTCCCTCCACGTGGTGTAGCCCCACGTTTTCATCATAGACAAAGCGAACCCCGAACCACCTCCCCGGTTGCGGACAACCTCTATAATTCGCCCTTCACTCAGCCGCCCGGAGGGCGCATCCATGACCACACCACTCCATCACGGCGACGCGCTACTGATCGTCGACGTACAGAACGACTTTCTCCCCGGCGGCGCACTGGGCGTGCCGGATGGCGACTCCGTTATCGCAGAACTCAACGCACAGATTGCCCGCTTCACCGCTGCCGGCCTGCCAATCATTGCCACCCGGGACTGGCACCCCGCCAACCATTGCTCCTTCCAGGAGCAAGGCGGTCCCTGGCCAAGTCACTGCGTCGC
>QKII01000479.1 GCA_003249625.1 Propionivibrio sp.
ATCGTTTTCCGGCGGGTCGATCTTGATCCTGTTGTCGACTTGCCTGCGTCGGCGCTGGAAGTCGGTGATACGCGCATGTGCTCGTGTCTGGAGCGCGAGGTCGGGTCGGTTCGTGCCAAGGTTGGGACCATCGAACATCTGATGTCGGCGTTGGCCGGTCTCGGGGTGGATAACGCCTATATCGATATCGATGCTGCTGAAGTGCCCATTCTCGATGGCTCCGCGTCGCCGTTCGTCTTCCTGATCCAGTCAGCCGGTATCGAAGAGCAACCGGTGGCCAAGAAATTCATCCGCGTGAAGCGCCGGATCGAGGTGCGCGAAAGCGACCGCTCCGGAGAAAAGTGGGCACGTTTCGATCCCTACGATGGCTATCGCCTGAGCTTCTCCATCGTCTTCAACCACCCGGCCATCGACCGCACCGGTCAGGACGTGACGATCGATTTTGCCGAACATTCGTACGTCCGCGAGGTGTCGCGGGCGCGCACCTTCGGCTTCATGCAGGAGGTCGAGTGGCTGCGCGAAAACGGGTTGGCGCTGGGAGGCGGCCTTGACAACGCAGTGGTTCTGGACGAGTACCGAGTCCTCAATGCGGACGGACTACGCTACAGCGACGAGTTCGTGAAGCACAAGGTGCTGGATGCGATCGGCGATCTCTATTTGCTCGGTCACCCGCTGCTTGCCGCGTTTACCGCGCACAAGTCAGGGCATGCGCTGAACAATCTTCTGGCACGGGAACTGCTGGCCAACCCGGACGCTTGGGAGTTCGTTACCTTCGATGACGTGGCGAAAGCGCCGGAAGGTGTCGTTCGCTGGCTGGCGCAACCGGCGCTCTGAGCAACTAAGCAAGACGTATGTGGCTGCTCCGCCTGCTCGGGATTCTTACGCTGATCACGGTAGGCGCGGGATTCGTGGCCTACCTGCTGACGCGCAACCCGCGCTATATAGCCTTTTCCTGGCGGGTGTTTCGCTACGCCGCGATCGTTGCCCTGTTGGTATTCGCCCTGTTGATTCTTGAGCGTGTGGCGGTCATTCCGCTTTAGCGGAGCGGTCGATCAGCAGGCCTCGCGCAACGCCGAATCAGGCAGCGCATCGCGCAGTTCCTCCAGTGTCCGACTGGTCTCAGTGCTAAGTGGTCGCAATGCCGATGTTCTTGATTGCGCAGGGATTTCCGGCGCTTGAACTTTCACCTGAACGCCATTACACTCGATTCCTCGTCGAGAAAACCCTTCGGTCAAGGTGGTTGCCAATTGGCGCAGCTTGGTCGCCACCGCGCTGTTCGTGGCGTGGATAACAATTAGTCCTGATTTGTAGTTCGCTATCTTGCTTGCCTGACGCAAATGCGCTGGCGCAATCTGTTCATAGAGGTGCGTCAGCCGCAGAAGCAGTTTTGCGTGCGCCAGCAGATTGCCAGCGCCGTCGGCTGCTTCCAGAAAATCCTGGAGAGTGGTCGGCATCGGAAATGAGGAAGGATTCGCGTGAATGTGATTCTGGTTTCAAACCGGCTGAAAACCGCCAAGACCGTGCATATTACACCGGCGATTGTGCTGGCGATCGTTGCCGGCTTCGTGGCGTTGTTCATTGCCGTTTCCTTCGCGGTTTACTGGGTCGGCATCCGGCTGGACCCAGCGGTCGCTTCAGACCTGATGCTTCAAAAGCAGCAGGAACATAACCAGAAGGCTGAGCAGTACTTGCGTAATAACGTGTCGGCGATGGCCGTGAAGCTCGGCGAGATGAAGGCGCAGCTGCTTCGTCTGGACGCGCTTGGCGAGCGGGTCTCTCGTCTCTCCGGAGTGGCTATGCCGAAACAGCCGGCGACCGGCAAGTCGGCGCGCGACGGCGCGGGAGGTCCGCTGGTGCCACTGTCCCAACCGCTTTCGTCTATCGAGTTGCAACGCGAGATCGATCGTCTTGGTGAGATCATCGAACAGCGCAAGGACGAACTGACCGAGCTTGAGTCGTTGCTCATGGAACGACGCATCAAGAGCGTCCTGCTGCCGACGCTGGTGCCCATTGATGCGGAACGGGTCGGTTCGCCGTTCGGGCGCCGCGTCGATCCGTTTGCTGGTATCGGCGCAATGCATGAAGGCATCGATTTCGTTGCCGATACGGGCACTCCGGTCATTGCAGCTGCCGGTGGCGTGGTGGTAACGGCAGAGTTTCATCCGCAATACGGGAATCTGATCGAGATTGAACATGGACATGAATTCTCGTCGCGATATGCCCACCTCTCGAAGATAGGCGTGAAGACCGGTCAGATTGTCAGGCGCGGCGATCGGATTGCCGCCAGCGGCAACACTGGTCGGTCGACGGGGCCGCACTTGCATTTCGAAGTTCGTTATCGCGGTGTGGCACAGAATCCGGCTCGTTTCCTGCAACAGGGTGGTTCAAAGACCTTTGCCCGGGCGGACAAGAGTGGAGTAATTGTGTCGTCGCGGAGTGCTGGCGGAAAGCGCTGAATCCCGCCGCGTCCTTAAGCTTTCTCCCTCCCGCCCCGGTCTGAAGGCGCGTGATAGAATTCCCGCTTTTAACGCGCTCTCGTCAATTCCAGAATGATTTCCGGCTTACTCAAGAAGATTTTCGGCAGCCGCAATGACCGGCTGATCAAGCAGTATTCGGCGGTCGTCCGTCAGATCAATGCGCTGGAAGCTGGCATCAGCGCGCTTTCCGACGACGAACTGCGCGGCAAGACGGCCGAGTTCAAGGCCCGGGTGGCCAATGGGGAAACCCTTGACGCCTTGCTCCCTGAAGCGTTTGCGGTGGTCCGTGAGGCTGGAAAGCGCGTACTTGGCATGCGGCACTTCGATGTTCAGCTGATCGGCGGCATGGTCCTGCACGACGGCAAGATCGCCGAAATGCGCACCGGTGAAGGCAAGACCCTGGTATCGACGTTGCCTGCCTACCTCAATGCGCTGACGGGCAATGGCGTGCATGTTGTCACGGTCAACGACTACCTGGCCAATCGTGACGCCGAGTGGATGGGCAAACTGCACCGCTTCCTCGGACTGACTGTCGGCGTCAACCTGTCGCAGATGCCGCACGACCAGAAGCAGGCGGCGTTCGCATCAGACATCACCTACGGCACCAACAACGAATTCGGTTTCGACTACCTGCGCGACAACATGGTCTACGCCTCCGGCGAACGTGTGCAGCGCAAGCTGGCCTACGCCATCGTCGACGAGGTCGATTCGATCCTGATCGACGAGGCGCGTACCCCGCTGATCATTTCCGGCCAGGCCGAGGACCACACCGACCTCTACGTGCGCATGGACAAGGTCGCGCCGATGCTCACCCGCTGCGCGGAAGAGGACGGCCCCGGCGATTACTGGGTCGACGAGAAGGGCCATCAGGTGCTGCTGACCGAGGACGGCCACGAGCACGCCGAGGAAATTCTGGCCAATGTCGGACTGCTCCCCGCAGGCAGCAGCCTGTACGACGCTGCCAACATCCTGTTGATCCACCATCTCTATGCGGCGCTGCGCGCACACACACTGTTCCTCAAGGATCAACAGTACGTCGTGCAGAACGGCGAGGTGGTGATCGTCGACGAATTCACCGGCCGCTTGATGGCCGGGCGTCGCTGGTCGGATGGCCTGCACCAGGCCGTTGAAGCCAAGGAAGGCGTGAAGATCCAGAACGAGAACCAGACGCTGGCCTCGATCACTTTCCAGAATTACTTCCGCATGTACGGCAAACTGGCCGGGATGACCGGCACGGCCGACACCGAAGCCTACGAATTCCAGCAGATCTACGGTCTTGAGACGGTGGTTATTCCGACCAACCTGCCGATGGTCCGCAAGGATCTCAATGACCAGATTTTCCGCACCGCGGATGAAAAATTCACCGCGATCATTGCCGACATCCGAGCATGCCGTGAAAGAGGCCAGCCGGTGCTGGTCGGTACCACGTCGATCGAGAATTCCGAGCTGCTCTCCAACCTGCTCGACCGCGAGAAGCTGCCGCACCAGGTGCTCAACGCCAAGCAGCACGCGCGCGAAGCGGAGATCGTCATACAGGCCGGGCGACCGGGGATGATCACCATCGCTACCAACATGGCCGGTCGCGGTACCGACATCGTCCTCGGCGGCAGCATCACCAAGCAGGTCGACGCGATCCGCGACGACGAATCGCTGGACCAGCCGACCAAGGATGCGAAGATCGCCGCACTGCGCGCCGACTGGCAGAAACTGCACGATCAGGTGCTCGCCGCCGGCGGGTTGCACATCATCGGTTCTGAGCGCCACGAGTCGCGGCGTATCGACAACCAGTTGCGTGGTCGTTCCGGTCGCCAGGGTGACCCTGGCTCGTCGCGCTTCTTCCTGGCGCTTGACGATCAGCTTCTGCGCATCTTTGCCGGTGATCGTCTCAAGGCGATCATGGACCGCCTGAAAATGCCGGAAGGCGAAGCGATCGAACATCCGATGGTGTCGCGCTCCCTTGAATCGGCACAGCGCAAGGTCGAAGGTCGCAATTTCGATATCCGCAAGCAACTGCTCGAATTCGACGACGTCGCCAACGACCAGCGCAAAGTCATCTATTCGCAGCGCAACGAATTGCTCGAGACCGAGGATATCGGTGAAACGATCACCGCCATGCGTCACGGTGTGCTGACCGACATCTTCCGGCGTTACGTGCCGGCCGAGAGCGTCGAAGAGCAATGGGACCTGCCGGCGCTGGAAAAAGAACTGGCCTCCGAGTTCCTGCTGACCGTGCCGGTCGCAGAATGGGTCAAGAACGAACCGACGCTGAGCGACAGTGCGATTCTCGAACGAATCATTGCCCAGTCCGACGAAGCCTATGTTGCCAAGCTCGAACTCGTGGGCGCGGAGGCGTTCCATCCGTTCGAACGCAACGTGATGCTGCAGAGCCTCGATACCCACTGGCGCGAACATCTGGCGGCGCTGGACCATCTGCGCAAGGGCATCCACCTTCGCGGATATGCCCAGAAGGATCCGAAGCAGGAATACAAGCGCGAAGCGTTCGAACTGTTCGAGGCGCTGCTCGACAGCGTGCGCGTCGACGTCACTCGTCTGCTGGTCACCGTGCAGGTGCGCACCCAGGACGTCGAAGAGACCGCGCCGCAGGCCGGGGTGCAGAACGTGCAGTACCACCACGCCGACTACGACGAAGCGCTGGCTGCCGCCGACGAGGCTACGCCCGACATGCCGCCGCTGCAGGCCGGCCAGAAGATTGGCCGTAACGATCCATGCCCCTGCGGTTCCGGCAAGAAGTACAAGCAGTGCCACGGCAAACTCAGTTAACGAACAATTACCGTTGAGGTCCCGTCGGGCGCCGAGATTCAGACGAACACACCGTTTTCGTTAGTCTCCGCGCCCTTCGTTTATCCACGATATCCGCCTAAAAAGGTTCCGACCATGCCAGTCAACTACGCCACCCCCGCCCCTGAAAAACTCTTTCCCGTTGCCGGCGTCCGTCTCGGTACCGCCGAAGCCGGTATCCGCAAGGCCGACCGGCGCGATCTCACACTGCTGGCGCTCGACGCAGGAACCACCGTCGCTGGCGTCTTCACGCAAAACCGCTTCTGCGCCGCGCCGGTGCATGTCTGCCGCAGCCACCTCGCCGCTGGCAAGGGAATCCGGGCGCTGGTGATCAACACCGGCATCGCCAACGCCGGTACCGGCGAACCCGGCATGCAGGCCGCACAGGCGACCTGTTCTGCGGTCGGCAATCTGCTCGGAATCAATGCCGGCCAGGTTTTGCCGTTCTCCACCGGTGTCATCCTCGAACCGCTGCCGGTTGATCGCCTGGTTGCTGGTCTACCGGCCTGTCAGGCGAACCTGCAGGAAAACAACTGGCACGCCGCCGCGCATGCGATCATGACCACCGATACCGTCGCCAAGGCCGCCTCGCGGCAAATCCAGATCGACGGCCGGTTGGTGACCATCACGGGCATCAGCAAGGGCGCCGGCATGATCAAGCCCAACATGGCAACCATGCTTGGCTTCGTCGCCACCGATGTCGGTATCGCCGAGCCGCTGTTGCAGCAACTCGCCCGCGAAGCCGCAGATG
>QKII01000142.1 GCA_003249625.1 Propionivibrio sp.
GAGTCCTTCGGCTGGCGTGGCAAGGAAAACGCCATGGCGATCGACGCGATCAAGAAAAACCCGTGGCTCGGCATCGGCTTCAACGGCGCGTACAAGAAGTCGATTTCCGCCCGCGGCCATTTTGCCGGCGAAGAAATTTACATCCACAACGCCTACCTGTACTTCCAGTTGAAGATGGGCCTGCTCGGCTCGCTGATCCCTGCCGCCTTTCTGTGCCTCTACCTGCGCCTGATGGCAACCTCGCTATCAATTCCCGACACGAGCAGACGCGCCACCGCGCTGAGTTATGGCGTACTCGGCGTCGCCATCATGCTGATCGGCTACAGCGGCCAGACCATCAGCCGCTTCGTCACGCTAATGATCATTTGTCTGATGTTCACCGTCATGAGGTTCTATGCCGCCCGTAACTGAAACGAGCGCCCGGCTCGGAACCATCGACGCCTCGCTGTCGCGCTCGACGGACCATACACAGGCACTACGCACTGATATTCAGTGGTTGCGCGGACTGGCCGTGCTTGCCGTACTCGTCTACCACGCAGACAAGGCAATGCTGCCGGGCGGCTATCTTGGCGTCGACATCTTCTTCGTCCTGTCCGGATTCCTGATTACCCGCAACATCCTGCGTGACATGGCCCGAGGGATGTTCTCCTACGCGGATTTCATCGCCCGGCGTTTCCGCCGTTTGCTCCCCGCCTGCTACGCGATGCTGTCAACGACCCTCTTGCTTGGCAGCGTACTGCTCACTCGTGGCGAGTTGTCGGAGTTATTCAAGCAGATGGCGGGAGCAATCGGCTTTTCATCCAACATCGTACTGTGGCAACAGGCCGGCTACTTCGACACATCGTCTGCACTCAAACCCCTGCTGCATACCTGGTCGCTGTCACTGGAAGAGCAATACTACCTGGCGCTGCCGCTGCTGCTCTGGTTCGGAGCACGCCTGCGACCCTTGGTGCTCATCACGGCCGCGATGCTCGTTAGCCTGATCCTCTGTTTCGCCTTCGTCCCGCACAAACCGAGTGCCGTCTTTTTCCTGCTGCCGTTCCGCGCCTGGGAACTGCTCGCCGGTTCACTCTGCGCGGCCATCGCCCTCGGGAAACGCGCGCCGTCGATTCCAGACAGCGTGAAATTCGCCGCGCTCGCCATCCTCGGACTCGCGCTGGCCTTTCCTCCCGATACGCCCCACCCTGGCCTGGGGGCCCTGATCGTCGTCGCGGCCACGTCGCTCCTCATGCTCGGCGCCATCGATTTCGGCAAAAGCGCCCCCAACCGGGGCATGGTCTTCATCGGAGACATCTCCTATTCCCTCTATCTGTTTCATTGGCCGTTGTTCGCGTTAGCCAACATCGTTTACGCGGACCCGGTGCCACCCCGTGTGACGGTACTACTCATGGCGGCATCGCTGCTTCTCGGCGCACTGTCCTGGCGATTCATCGAACGACCGTTCCGCAATACATCAAAAAGTGTCCGTGGCCGGGTCTTTCTGTTCGCTGCAGCGGGAGGAACAATGCTTCTGCTGGCCGGTTTCATGGTCCACGCGTCCCGACCCACCAGCGGTGCCGTGCCCACCGGACATAGTCCCAATTACGGCCTTCATCGCCTCTGTGCCGCGAACGACTCCATCGTCCAACGCCCCGAATGCAAGACATCGCCCAAACCGCGTGTCCTGCTGTGGGGCGATTCCTACGCCATGCACCTCGTTCAGGGACTGCAGAGACAGACGCAATTCGGTTTCATGCAGGCGACGAAGACATTGTGTGGTCCGGTTCCCGGTATCGCACCACTGGCGGGAAGTTTCCGTGACGAGTGGGCGAGCGGCTGTCTGGCGTTCAACGATTCGGCGTTGCGTTTTCTCGACACGCACCCGGAATTTCGTGTCGTCGTCCTGGCGTCGAAATGGCGACAGTTTTTCAACGCCCACGAGATCGAGGCTTTCATGATTCGCGGTGAAGCAGGCGCCGTAAAACGCCCTGGCCCGACTCTCGATCCAAACATTATCGGCGAACGTATGCGTAGCCTGATCGAACACATCGTCGCCAGCGGCAGGCAGGTCGTTCTCGTCCTGCCTCCGCCATCGGCCGGATTCGATATTCGCCGCTGTCGCGAACGTCGCCGTGAGGGGTTGCCCTTCATCGGCGCGCCGCTCGATTGCCGGATCGACGCCGAAGATTCCGCCGAGCGCGATGCGCTCCTCACGCGCACACTCGAAACCGCTGCCCGTGCGGCCGGCGCCAGCGTCTTCTCGTTTGTCCCGACGCTTTGCAAGGACGGAGACTGCCTGACCGAAATCGATGGCGTCACGCTGTATCAGGACGAAGGTCATTTCTCCGCAGGCGGCAGCGCCCTCGTCGGCGAGCTGTCCGGACTCGACCGTCTCCTCGCCAATCTCGCGCCCCTGGCCAGCCAACCCTCCGAAATGAAAGGAACCCGATGAGGTACGTCACGCTCGACCTGATGCGCGGACTGGCCGCCCTGGCCGTGCTTGTCTTCCACATGAACTACATGTTGGGAACCGAAACGCACGTGATCGCCAAGGGCTATCTTGCCGTCGATTTCTTCTTCATCCTCAGCGGCTTCGTCATCGCCGCCAACTATCACGTCTCAGTACGTCCCACCCTCGAATGGCGCGACTTCGTGTCGGCACGAATCGCGCGCCTGTGGCCGCTGTTCATCCTGAGCACGCTTGTCGGGTTCGTGGCCGTCACGATGAAGGCAACGCGCGATTTCGGCTACCTCGACGCACCGGACGTCTATCTTTCTCTCGCGCTGAACGCAGCAATGTTGCCGAGCTTCATCCAGAACTACGGAGTCGACCGGCTGTTCTATTTCAACGCAGCGTCCTGGTCGATCTTCTTCGAGATTACCGTCAACCTCCTGTTTCTCGGAATTCTCCGCCACCTCAGGCTCAGCACGCTGTGCGCGCTGTCATGTATCTTCGCCGTATTACTGTGCCTGGCCGCTCACACGCACGGCAGCCTGGACGGTGGGCTGACGGCTGCGACATTTCACATGGGCACGTTGCGCGTGTCGTTCGGATTCACGATGGGGATGGTGCTGTATCTCACCCACCGTCGACTCAACTGGAAGATCAGCGGACCATTCGTCGCCAGCGCCGTCATCGCGCTGAGCGCCTCGTTCCTCTTCACCGGCAGCTGGCTTGCCGATTGCCTTTTCGTCATTGCCATCTACCCGCTGCTCGTTCTGCTCGGAGCCAGCGGACGACTCGGTGGCGTGCTCGAGCGTACGGGAAGCTGGTTAGGGGACATCTCATATTCGGTTTACCTCCTGCAAACGCCGGCCATGCTGTTCGCGTCGTGGATCTGCAAGTTGCTGATCGGCCGCAAGATCGCCGAATTCGCGCCTTGGTCGGGCCTCGTTTTCGTGATCGCCCTGCTCGGTGCGAGCTATCTCTGCTGGCGCTACTTTGAGCTTCCCGCGCGCAACTGGCTCAGAAAGTGGCTGAACGCCTCGCCTAAAATTTCTCACGCTGTCACGGAAGGCGTGCGATGACACGCCGACTGTTTTACTCCGTCGCTGATCAGGCGATCGTCTCCGCATTCAATTTCGCGCTGAACGTGTATCTCGTCCGCGTGGCCGCGCCCGAGGAATTCGGCCTCTTCGCGATCATCGTCGCGGCCACGCTGTTCGCCGCGATGGTGCAGAACGCGCTGATAAATACCCCGCTGTCGGTCCATCTTCCCATCGCTCTCGACACAGAGGACAAGGCGGTTCTGCGCCGGGCGTTTACTGCGGCGAATGCCTTGCTCTCGCTCATCCTGTTCGCGGGCAGTGCCGTAGCTCTGGTTTTCTGGCTCGGAGCCGGGCGATGGGCTGTTGCCCTGAGCGCCTGCTTCTACCTGGTCACCCAGTTCGTTCGCGAGTATTACCGCGCACTTTGGGCCGTTTTCCTTCGATCTGTCGGCGATCGTCCTTGCTATCGCAGCACTGGCAGTTCGTCACATTGTGCTGGGCGAAACCACTGCCGTTGTCACTGCAGTTTTTCTCACCGTCGGTACGGCCAGTTTGCTGACCTTCCTCCCGGCGTACATCGCGTCGGCGTGGCGCGGTTCGTTCCAGGAGGTAGCCGCAGACGCCTGCCGAATCTTCCGCGAACAGCGACACGAGATCCGCTGGAGCCTGCTTGGCGTAATCACCACCGAGGTGCAAAACCGGGGCTACATCTATATCGCCGCTGCCGTCTTCGGCCCGTCTGCTGTCGCCCACCTGCAGGCGGGACGGATCCTGTTCGGGCCACTCAATCTGCTGACCAGCGCCTGGGCCCGAGTTGCGCGTCCCCAACTCGCCGCCCTGCTCGGGCGTTCCGACCCGACGGAATTCATTCGTGTCCTGAAGCGGGCACTTCAAGCATTCACCGCTTTCAACATTGTCTTCCTCGCCGCACTCTGGCTTACCTGGCCGATGCTGTCGACACTCGTCTTTCGCGACAAGTACACGAATCTCGGCGTAATGGTCGCAGCGTGGGGTGTCGCAAACGTCCTCTTTCAGAGCCGTTCCTGCCTCGGCATCGGCATCCAGGCGATGCGCTGCTTCCGCGAACTGACGATGGCCACCGTTGCTGGAGCGGCGCTGGCACTTGCGCTCGCTGGCGTCATCGGTTTCACGGGACAGCCCGCATGGCTGGTCGGTCCTGTAATTGCCGGCGAATGCCTCGCGCTGCTGATCGTGACACGCATCCTGCGCAAACCGGCGTTGATTCCGGCCGTTGGGGCCGCTTAAACAGGGGAAATCGAAATGAGTGGACGTTTCCGGCGACTTGCCGCCACGGTACTGGTGGCATTGCTTCCAATGACACAAGCCGATGCGACTTGCAACAACCGCCTGCGCGGCATCAACCTTGTTCCGTTGCCGACGGGCTGGTTCAACGGCGCGGTGGAAATGAAGTTTCCGGATGTTTCCTACATCACGTATTACAGGGATGCAGGCATGAACGCCATCCGCCTGCCGCTGTATTGGGAGGAGATGCAACCCATCCTCGACAGCTCGCTGAACGATCGCTATCTCCAGCACACCCGCGAGTTTCTCGACAACGCACACGCACAGGGCATGAAGGTGCTGATCGACCTGCACAACTATGCCCGCTACCGAAACGTGCTGATCGGAACCGGTAACGTCCCGATCACCTCGTTCAGCGGCTTCTGGAAACGTTTGGTGGCCGAACTCAAGGCGCACCCAGCCGTTTATGCCTGGGGCCTGATGAACGAACCGCACCATACCAACGGCAGCTGGCCGGCACTCGCCCAGGCGGGAGTAAACGCAATCCGCTCGGAGGACAGCGCCCGGCCGATCTACGTCAGCGGCGACAACTGGAGCAATGCGCAAACCTGGTCGTCATACCATCCTGCGCCGTTCATTGCTGATCCGGCGAACAAGATCGTTTACGAAGCGCACATCTATTTCGACGACGACTACAGCGGCCGATACAAGACGCCGATCGGCTCAACCGATGTCGCCGCACGGGTAACACAACGGTTGAAACCCTTCCTGGACTGGCTACAGATCCACGGACAGCGCGGCGTGATCGGCGAGACGGGCGTGCCGAAGGACGATCCCCGCTGGCTGCAGGCACTCACCCGTTTCCTGGACATGACCGACGCCTCGTGCACGGACTGGTTCATGTGGGCTGGTGGCGCCTGGCGGCCGACCTACGAACTGAATCTCGAACCGATCGACGGCCATGACCGGCCGCAAATTGAGCTTATCCGCTCACGCATGTAGTTTTTTCACCCTGGACCTGCTTATGAAAATCACCGTCATTGGAACCGGCTACGTTGGCCTGGTTTCCGGAACCTGCCTCGCTGAAGTCGGCAACGACGTACTCTGCCTCGATGTCGATCCTGCGAAGATCAAGACTCTTCAGGAAGGCGGCATGCCGCTGTACGAACCGGGATTGCAGGAAATGGTGAAGCGCAACGTCGCCGCCGGCCGCCTGCACTTCACCACGGACATTGAACGCGCCGTGCATTTTGGCACCATCCAGTTCATCGCCGTCGGAACACCGCCGGACGAGGACGGCTCTGCCGACGTCCGCTACGTCACCGCCGCGGCCCGCAACGTCGGCAAGTACATGACCGATTACAAGATCGTCGTCGACAAAAGCACAGTTCCCGTCGGCACCGCCAGCGTGGTCAAGGCAACTCTCGACGAGGAACTGGCAAAACGCGGTTTCGTCGTACCCTTTGACGTCGTCTCCAATCCGGAATTCCTGAAAGAGGGCGCAGCGGTCGAAGACTTCATGAAGCCAGACCGAATCGTCGTCGGTTGCGAGACGGAGAAGGCCGCGTTGATCCTGCGCGCCCTGTACGCCCCGTTCCAGCGCAACCATGACCGACTGATCCTGACGGACGTGCGTAGTGCCGAGTTGACCAAGTATGCGGCGAACGCAATGCTGGCCACACGCATCAGCTTCATGAACGAACTGGCCAACCTGGCCGAACGGCTTGGCGCGGACATCGAACAGGTACGCCGCGGCATCGGCAGCGATCCGCGGATTGGCTATCACTTCCTGTACGCTGGCGCTGGTTACGGCGGCTCCTGCTTTCCCAAGGACGTCAAAGCACTGATCAAGACGGCGGCGGATACGGGGACCGAATTGCGCCTGCTCAAGGCGGTCGAGCAGGCCAACGAGGCACAAAAACACGTGCTCGGCAACAAGATCAAGGCACGCTTTGGCGAAAACCTGGCCGGCCGTCGTTTCGCCGTCTGGGGATTGGCGTTCAAGGCGAATACCGACGACATGCGCGAAGCGTCGAGCCGGGTGCTCATCGCCGACCTGATCGCCGCCGGCGCAACCGTCGTCGCGTACGATCCTGAGGCGATGGACGAAGCGCGCCGCTGCTTCCCCGACGAGGCAGCGCTTACCCTCGTCGCGACCAAGGAGGCCGCACTCGACCGGGCCGATGCGCTGCTCGTCGTCACCGAATGGACAGAGTTCCGCAGTCCGGACATCGAGGACATGCGTCGCCGCCTCAAAATGCCCGTCGTCTTCGACGGACGAAACCTGTTTGATCCCGCCGCGATGCACGACAACGGGTATGAATACCATGGAATCGGCCGCAAAAAGATGTTCGCCCCCCCAGTATCCGTTTAGAAAACGAAGATGCAGTAACACGAGCATCCTGGCGTAGAATGCATCGGCACTCCCACTCGCCACAAAGGCGGCATGTCGATGATCAGAACGAAATCAGGATGAATCCACTCCTAACAGACACGCCCGCCAGCAATCGCGGGCCGCTGTCCGGCCTGCGCGTGCTGATTGCGGACCAGCACTTCACCGTACGAACCTGGATGCGCGAGCAGATGTCGGTCATCGGCGCGACGTCGATCGCCATGGCGGCCAATGCCTCAGAGCTGATGCGCATGGTGCGCGCACTCCCGTACGACATCGTGATCTGCGATCACCATCTCGACGAAAAACGCGACGGTCAACAACTTCTGGAAGAGTTGCGTTACCAGCACATCCTGCCGCTCCGCAGCGTGTTCATCATCGCCACGGCGGAACGCAAGTACAACCACGTCGCAGCTGCCGCCGAGTTTGCACCGGATGACTACCTGATCAAGCCCTATACGCCGGATCAGCTATACATCCGCCTGGATCGCTCCCTGCAAAAGAAAAAGGCACTTCGATACGTTCTCGACCACCTTGAAGCAGATGAACACGAGGCCGCCATCGCTGCCTGCGACAAGGCGATGCAGACGTCGCCACGCTATGTCCTCGACGCGCTGCGCCTGAAGGCGGAATCGCTGGTTACGCTTGGCCGGGCCGAGGAGGCCGCGGCGATCTACGAATCGATCATCGCCACCCGGGCGATTCCCTGGGCGCGGATGGGTTACGCGATGACCCTGCAAAAGCAGCACCGTCTCGACGAAGCGAAGGATGAAGCGCAACGGCTGAACGAGGAACATCCGGAATTCATCTCCGTTTACGACATGCTGGCAAAGATGCACGAGGAAGCCGGCGAATTCTCCAAGGCAATCGATTGCCTCGAACGTGCCTCGGCGATCACCTCATCGAGCAGCACTGATCGACTGCGGAAGATCGCCGATATCGCCGAAGTCGCAGGCGACCGGGAAAAGGTCATCAGCACGTTGAAACGAGTCGTAGAACGTACCAAACGTTCCGCGTTGTTAAAGGTCGACGATTACCTGACACTGACGCGCTCACTTCTCGAAGACGAGCGGGTCGACGAAGCCTCTCGTGTCGCTGAGGAAATGCGAACCGAGGCCAAGGAAATCCAGGCCGGAAAGATGGGGACAGAAGTCGCGTCGGCGATGGTCCACCGCGGCAAGGGGCAAATGGATGAGGCGAAGACCTGCATGGAACGAGCGTTCGAGATGCTCGATGCCAATCCATCCGAGGTCTCGGACAACCTCGCCATGGAGATCGCCGAAGAAGCCGTGCAGCAAGGAAACGTCGAGCGGGCAACGGAACTGATCGCCAAGGTGTCAGTAAAATCCTCGCTTCCGGGCAAGATCAAGGCCAAACTGAATGCGTGGCTGGAACAGGACACCACGGCACAAGGCACCGAAGAAGAAGCGCCAGCATCCGGCGTCTCACGCAAGGCCGTGCTGGCCGAGCAAATCGTCCTGTCGATGATCGAGACTATCGAGAATCTCGAAGAGAACTGGTCGGAAGATGACGCAAGCAAGGCGCGCGACAAGCTGATTGACGCCTTCACTCTGCTGCCGCGCGACAAGCGCGTCATCAACGCGCACATCCGCTACAACTCGATCGCCGTCAAGCATGGTGGAGAAAGGCACTCCCCCACCACACGTAGCGAAAGCTCATAGTCCCCTCAGGGTGTCGTCTTCGCCTTGGGCAAACGCAG
>QKII01000106.1 GCA_003249625.1 Propionivibrio sp.
CGATTGTTCGAAAACAAGGCTTGCCGACAAAGACAGCGGTACCGTGCGTGAATAACGCGCCCCGAGGAACGACGACAGAATCATCACCCCCTTGGAATGGATCGCCCCACCCAGTTCGGTTTCACGCTCGATGTCGATCACATCCCCTTCGCCAACCCGGACCGTCGAGGTGATCCGCACTGGATGAGCAAACATGAAATCGTCAAGAGATAGCACGGCAAGCCCATTGACCTGCCCCGTCCGTTCTCCGCTGACCGAGATAAGCAACGTGTCTCGAAGTATTTCCTCGTGATACCGGCTGCGTACGCGGTCAACACGCCGGATTCGGGCAGCAAGTGCGCTTTCCACATCCTCTCGCAGAACGGTATCTCGGGCAGCCTCGCCGGCCCGGTAGTCTGCCTCCTGTAACAAATCGGCAACCAGCCTCCGATTGGCGGTCAGCCGTTCGGCATCCTCGCACAAGCGGGCGGCATGCTCGACCACTCGTGCCACGGCTTCCCGGTCGAAGGGACGCAAACCGATCCCCTTGATCAGGGCAGCCAGATAATCGGCATAAAGGCGGGTCGACTCGGCATCGCGCGCGAGTTCATTTTCGAAATCGGCGGGAACCTTGAAGAGTTCGGCGAAATCCGGATCAAGCGCCTTGAGCAGGTAATAGATCCTTCTCTCCCCGATCAGCACCACCTTGACCCGAAGTGGCATCGGTTCGGGCTCAAGGGAAATGGTACTGATCAGACCCCAGGCCTGCCCTAGCGACTCGATACGCACCTGGCTCGCCTGGAGCGCTCTCTTCAGCCCCTCCCAGGCGTACGGCTGCGTCAGCAACTTGAGTGCATCCAGAACGAGATAGCCGCCATTGGCCCGATGCAGTGCCCCGGGCTTGATCAGCGTGAAATTTGTCAGCAACGTGCCCATCTGGGCGATGTGATCGACACGTCCCACCAGATTGGGATAGATCGGATTGTCTTCATAAACAACGGGGGCACCAGTCGCACCGGCATTGTCCACGAGCGCGTTGACCTGATATCGAAGTGTCGACAAGCTGCCCCCGAAGCCCGTGCCCCCTCCCTCCCCCTCCGGCTTGGGCTGTTCGCGCAACTGCTCGCCTTCCTCGACCACATCGCTCATGACCTCGTCGAGAAACGCCAGCACTTCGGGCAAATCCTCGTAGTGTTCGCGGAGTTCTTCGATCAGATGACCGACGGCAAGCTGCAGAATCTCCCGACTGGCATCCTTGATCTGTGCCTGCGTGTCCCGCCTCCAGCGTGGCAGTTGTAGCATCAGTTGCCTGAGTCGTTCGCTGTACTCTTCGATCAATTTACCAATGCGTGCTTTTTCGTCGTCCGAAAGCTTCTCGAATTCCTCGTGCGACATGGCTTCCTCACCGGCGAGCGGTGCGAAGACAAATCCGTGCGGTGTGCGCAGCAGCACCACGCCGTCTTCGGACGCTGCGCTACCGAGTTCCTGCAAGGCTTTTTCCTCTTTTTCCTTGAAGTCATTGTTGATCGCCTCGATCCGCAGTCGATATTCATCGCTTTCGAAGGCCGACTGGATGGCCTTGGCCAGTTCCGTACCGAATTGCTGCATGTCGCGCTTCAATTGCCCGCCTCGTCCGTGCGGTACGCGCAGGAGTCGCGGCTTGTTCGGCTCGGCGAAGTTATTGACGTAGCACCAGTCGCTCGGCACCTCCTCTTCGATGGCCTTGGCTTCCAGCAAGCGCCTGACGACCGAATGCCGACCACTGCCCGATTCGCCGAGGACGAACAAATTGAACCCCGGGCGTTGGATCTCGATGGCAAACCCGATCGCGTCAACAGCCCGCTCCTGGCCGATGATTTCGGTCGCCGCCTCCAGTTCCGACGTGGTCTGAAATGAGAAAAGCGACGGGTCGCAAGCCTGATAGAGCTGTTCAGCCTGTAGCGCGTTGACGATTGACATGAGAGCTTCCTTTCCCGATCACAACGAAAAACGCGGCAGCAGAGAAACAGTGATCATGTCTGAATACTAGTCACTGTCTCGACCGGAACCAAACCGAGCATACGACGACAGCGATTGGCCGCACCCCACACCCTGTCCGGCAAGAAGTTGAGTTGCTTATAGTCGCAGGCAAGCGCCCCCTGGGCCATCCAGAACGCATCTTCGAACGACCTGGCATGCGCGACCGTCCCTCGGAGTTGTGGATGCCAGGATTCGATGTAGCTCCCAACCTTCGATGTAGACGGATCGCCTCGTACGAGACTTACCGCCATTTTGCCGAAAGCCTCGGTAACGATGCGTCCGTGCAGACTCGAACCAATGAAACCGCAGGATCGGGCCAGCAAAGCACAAAGATCTAATATGTGCGTCGCGTCGAAGATCGCCGCGTCAAGCGTGTTCATGCGTGAAATCAATCGCGAATACACTTCCAGCGAATCGTGCCAAGGTGCGGCGCCGGCGCGGAAGAACACGATGCCTAGTTCTTTCTTGCGCTGAATTTGGCAAAGGCGCTGTCCGATCGCGTCCAGGGTCGCATCATCACCATAGTCCGCACTGAACTGAACGGCCAGGTAGCCTCGTGGATATCGAGCGCAAATAGATGCAGCCTCTTCGCTTTCTGCCCTCTCCCGAATCTCCCCGCCAAAAAGCCGAGCGACAAGCTCACAGGGATCAGGCGCCAGTAACGATGGCACCCCGAGCGATTCCAAGGTTCGATGCGTAATCCTGTCACGGACCCAGACAAGGTCCGCTGTGGATAGCTTCTCGACGACAGCATCACGTACCTCCGCCGCCAGTGCCGAGAGTCCGACACCACCCGCGCCGAGATAGCCGACGAAACGGCAATTGCCGAACAATGCTGCCGGCAACTGATAAGCAACGGCCTGATCCAGCCCCAATTCCCTAACGGCCCATGCTTGTCTTGCAAGGGGATCAGCGTCGTAACGCAAAGTAATAAGTCGCGCGCTTTCATCGGATTGCAGCATCACGGCAGCCTCATACAACGAGCACGTCAATATCTCGCCGCCCACATGCACAATATCGGCGGCCCTCCCGCCCCAATCTCGAGCCAGTTCGCCTATCGATCGCACGCGCATGCCCCCGACCGGTGTGAGATCACGCGCCGCCAGGCCTGCGAAAACCACGGGGCGCGGAAACATCAATGCCTGCGCAACCTTGCCAAGCAGCAGATCGCCCAGATTGTGACGATCAAAAGCCCCGAAGAGGATCAGTGGAGGTTCCGCAGGATGCGCGCTTGGAGGGTTCATGAAGCGGAACAACCGGAATCCGGCCGGAGCAGCTGGTGCGCAACAGTGAGAATGGACCGGTGCATCCTTTGCCAATGCGAGCCGCGCCAGTACACCCGGTCACACCCGTCGCAACGCCAGAAGGCGTCGAACACGGCCCCCGTCCTTGGCGGAACTCGGTCGGTCACCGCATCCTTCTTCGTCGGCTGAAGCGGAAGATTGCATTCGAGGCAACGTCCCGACGCGGTGTGCAGAAGATCGAGCGAATAACGATGTGCGACATCCGCCAACTGCGCCAGGGTGTCCTTGCCACGGACATAGCAGCCGAGAATTGCGGCCTTGTGCATCAGCAGATCGCGATCCCGCGTGAGG
The DNA here is from genome assembly GCA_003249625.1 of Propionivibrio sp. The sequence goes on from QKII01000106.1 coordinate 3,594, forward strand.
ATAATGCGCCCCTGGTCAGCGGCAATGGCAACGAGTTCAGCATCTTCCCATGCGTTTTCCCAAAGGGTATCGAAGCCGGCAAAGCGAAGATAACGTGCCAGCCGTCCGAGATGGGCATCTGCCGCAAACCGCCGGCACGCGATTTTTTCCGGCGGCATCAGATGACTCAACGCAGGGAAAACGGCAATCCGGTCCCGCTCGACCAACAACCTGCTCAACTCGACCACGTCGCCGTTGACCAGAACCAACCCGATTTCTGTATGGGGCACCCCGAGCGCTTCAATGACGTGCTTGACGCTCTGCCCTGGTCGAACGAGGCGGTGAAAAGTACAGCCGCGCCGATGCATTGGCAGAAAATCCGCCAACTCGGCATAAAACCTGAACTCGGCCAACGCACAGCTCCCGTCGTCCTTGGCGCACCAGCCCCGGTCAGAGCCCCTTCTGGTAAGTGCCGATCAATTGCGCTTCCGCGATGACGTGGCCGCGCATTGCCTGTTCCAGTTGCGCCTTGTTCGGCTTGCCAAGATCCGGTAAAACGACGTCCAGAGCGTACAACTTGTGGAAATAGCGATGCCGCCCGATCGGCGGACACGGGCCGCCGTAGCCCGTCCGCTGCCAATCGTTAACACCCTCCAGGCATCCTGGTGGCAGCGAAGACACCGACTCGGACAAGCCGGGACAATCCGTCGGGATGTTATAGAGGACCCAATGCACCCAGATGGTACGCGGCGCCGCCGGGTCCGGCGCGTCGGGATCATCGACGATAAGAACCAGACTCTTGGCCCCGGCAGGGACTTCATTCCAAGCCAACTCGGGCGACACATTGCGTCCTTCGCAGGTATGCAGCTTCGGAATGTTGCCGTCAGGAGGAAATGCCTTTGACGAGATGATCATGCCTACTCCTTTCAAAGAGGGGGAAATTCATGCCTGTGTCAGATCATCATAGATCACGCCACCGCTATCGGCGGTTGCAGAGCAGTAGACTCCTTCTCCGACTTCAATAGCTCTGACAAGAACCATGTTTCTTACCCCTGGGGATGGCTGCTGGTAATATCCCCTCCCCACGGTCCCAAGATATCTCCCGAAACCGCCCCTTTCACCGACAAGAAATGCAAAAAGCGCCCACAGACAGCAACGCCATCGAAAAGCACACTCCCATGATGCAGCAATACCTTCGCTTGAAGGCACAGTATCCGGGGCTGTTGCTCTTTTACCGGATGGGCGATTTCTACGAACTGTTCTATGAAGATGCCGAAAAGGCGGCCCGCCTGCTCGACATCACCTTGACCACCCGCGGCCAGAGCGCCGGCGTACCGATCAAGATGGCTGGCGTCCCTCACCACGCTGTCGAGCAGTACCTCGCCCGTCTCGTCAAGCTAGGCGAATCGGTGGTGATCTGCGAACAGGTCGGCGACCCCGCGACGAGCAAGGGGCCGGTCGAACGTGCTGTTTCTCGCGTTGTCACCCCGGGCACGCTGACCGACGCGGCT
>QKII01000026.1 GCA_003249625.1 Propionivibrio sp.
CGTGCGTGTCAATCACATCACCGACTACGGCACCGACCCAAATCTGGAACGGATGACGATTCATCCGGCCGAACCACTGCTGTTCCTCAACATCGCCGCGCAGCCGGGCAGCACCGCGCTGATCTGGGAACACATCGAGGATGCACCGGGCAAGCCGTGTCCGAATCCACGCGTCGTCATCCCGCGCAAGGCCGTTCCCAACATCCATAAGGGCGCCGTCAATATCGACGTGCGCAGCTTTGGCGTGCGCTGCCCGCCCTGCACCAGCGAAAACCCGACTTACGGGATCATGGGGCTGTTCCACCTGCTGCCGCCGGCGCTGGCCTGGCTGTGGCGCCTGGTAGCACCGCGCGGGCATGCCAACCCGAGCATCGTCAGCGTCGAGGGAATGAGCTCGGAAGGCGTTGGATCGTACTGGCCGTTCGCCACCGGCCGCATGGTGGATCAGGCCAACCTGCTGCTGCGCCAGATCGTAGACACCCCCAAGGTGAAGTACATCCTGGCGCCGAACCAGCACATCGGCGTATGGGAAACCGGTTTCATGCCGCAGTGGATCGCACGTGAATACCTCGCGCGCCGCGGCGGTGCCAGGTTCTCGTCGGAGCAGGTAATGCCATCGCGCTGCCCGCTGCTCGGCTTCGCCCTGAAGAGCGTAGTCATTGAAGGGCAGACAATCCCGGGCATCCTGCTGCGCGTGGAGAAGCAGCCGGAAATCGGCATTGCGGGCTACGACGCGGGTGCGCAGATCCTGAAAGAATTCTTCGACAAGGAACTGGCGCAGTATCTCGACGACGACCTCGACCCGCTCGGCCGCAAGATCATCGAGTGCTGTCTCGCCAACGGCTCCGTCGAGGACTACATGGCCCTGCTGCCGCACACCGTCATCACTGACGACTTCTAAACCATAAAAAAACATCGGGCGTGTCCGGGAAGGTTTTGCCTTTCCGGGACACGCCCTTTTTTACTTGGAGCTACGCAACGGCTCCAACGACACGACCAACCCTGGTCCTGACGAAATTTTCAATACCCCCATTTTTCTGATTGCTTTTAGAAAACTCTTTAACTACCATGATCACTATATTAGAGAATAATAAAATAGTTGAATAAAAAACTCGGGTAATTGAACAGCGAAGCACAAGGAGGGAGTATGGGGCTCGTATCCTTACAGCGTTCGGCTGGATGCATCCTGGCTGGGTTGCTGTATCTGCTCGTCGGAACGGGGGCAATCGCCGATGTCAAGCCGCTCAAGCTTGACACGACGGCGGACCATTCCAAATTCAAGGAACTGCAGCAGGAGTTCCAGTCCGGTTCCGAGGTAACCAAGGCATGCCTGAGTTGCCACACCGAAGCCTCGAAACAGATTCACCAGACACTGCACTGGAAATGGGACATCACCAATCCGGCAACCGGTCAGGTACTCGGCAAGCGGAACGTCATCAACAACTTCTGCACTTCCGCCCCATCGAACTTCAAGGCCTGCGCTTCCTGCCACATCGGCTATGGCATGAGCGAGAACTTTGACGCGACAGTAGAAGAAAATGTCGACTGTCTCGTCTGCCACGAATCCACAGGAAAATACAAAAAGCCCGCAGGCTTCTCCGGCAACCCGGTGGTCAAGGACACGGAATTTCCGCCGAAGTCAGGAAAAATCATCAGGGGCATCGACTTGGCACCGATTGCCCAGAGCGTAGGCAAGACGCGTCGCCAGAATTGCGGCTCGTGCCACTTCTACGGCGGCGGCGGCGACGGCGTCAAGCACGGTGACCTCGACAGCTCGCTGGACAATCCGGAAAAGGCACTCGATGTGCACATGGCCAAGGATGGCCTGAACTTCACCTGCACCACCTGCCACAAAACCGAAGGGCACCAGGTTCCGGGCAGCCGCTACGCGACAACCGGGATGGACAACCATCCCGCACTGATGCGCGGCAATCCCGACGACAAGGGGCGCAACACGGCCACCTGCCAGTCCTGCCACGGCCAGGAGCCACACAAGCAAGAAGCCAAGCTGAACGACCATACCGACAAGGTCGCCTGCCAGACCTGTCACATTCCCGAATTCGCACGCGGCGACGTCCCCACCAAGATGCACTGGGATTGGTCGACGGCTGGCAAGCGCGACAAGAATGGCAAACCGCTGGTCGTCCGCGATGATGACGGCTATGACACCTATCTTGGCATCAAGGGTGATTTCAAGTGGGGCACCAACGTCAAACCGGACTACGTCTGGTTCAACGGCGAAAACAAATACACGCTCGCCAACGACAAGATCGACAAGTCGATGCAGCCGATCTACATCAACAAGTTTGCAGGCAGCCCGACCGACGGCAAGTCGCTGATCTGGCCGATCAAGACGTTCACCGGAAAACAGCCGTTCGATCCGGAAAACAAGACACTGGTTGTCACCCACCTGGCCGGTGCCGACGATACGGCCTACTGGACCAATCTCGACTGGGACAAGGCCATCGCTTCCGGGATGAAGACCGCCGGACGCCCGTTCTCAGGAAAAATCGATTTCATCGAGACCATCTCCCAGTGGCCGATCACCCACATGGTCGCCCCCAAGGACAAGGCGCTGGCCTGTAACGAGTGCCACAGCAAGGAAGGCCGCCTCGCGGGGATAACGGGGGTCTATATCCCGGGACGTGATGCAAACGATGTGGTCGACACGTTCGGCTGGGGTCTTGCCTTCTTCGCCTTTGTCGGTTCGCTCGGCCACGGCCTGATGCGCGTCTTTTCCCGCCGCAAGCACTGAGGAGAACAAAAATGGCTGAACGCATTTATATCTTCAAGCGCTTCGAGCGTTTCTGGCACTGGTCGCAAGCGGCACTGATCATGTTCATGATGCTGACCGGTTTCGAGATCCACGGCGCCTACTCGCTCTTTGGCTTCGGCAAGGCCGTCAGTTTTCACAGCATCGCGGCCTGGACGCTGATCGGACTGTGGATATTCGCCATCTTCTGGCACTTCACAACCGGCGAATGGCGGCACTACATTCCGACGACCGAAAAGGTGTTGCTGATTGCCCAGTACTACTCCTCGGGAATTTTCAAGAATGAGCCGCACCCGTTCAAACCGACCCTGCAGAGCAAGCACAACCCGCTGCAGCGCCTGACCTACCTTGGAATCCTGGTGTTTGTCAGCCCGCTGATCTGGATCACCGGCTTTCTTTACCTCTTTTACAACGACTGGACCGCGTGGGGCCTGACCAATCTGCAACTCGACTGGGTTGCAACCGGCCACACGATCGGTGCATTCCTGATGCTGGCCTTCCTGGTTTCGCACCTCTACCTCGCGACGACTGGCCACACACCCACTGCGCATATCAAGGCGATGATCACCGGTTGGGAAGAGGCCGACTAAAAAAAACGGCTCGAAAGAGATTCGAAAACGCAACCAGGAGGGAAATCATGGGGACGAAACACGCCTCTCGGAGGCTCATTGCGTGCATTGTCGGGAGTCTCTTCCTGCCCGTTGGCGCGCACGCCACGGAAGCCGAACTGCTGAAGAAGCTCGAAGCGATGCAGAAGGAAATCGAGCAACTGCGGGCAATGGTGCAGAACAATCAGGCCAGCCAAGAGGCCACCAAGCAGGCCACGACCGAACTGAAAGAAAAGGTGCAGCGCGCCGAGGACAAGTCGTCCGAGAAGTGGCTGACGATCGGTGGCGACTACGAATTCCGGGCGGACAGCCTGCGTGGCGAGACGAAACCATTTACGGACGTTGCTGCCACCTTCGCCAATGCCGGGAGCCAGATTCAGGCGGCTTTCTTCGCAGACCCGACGGATGCAACGAACATTGCGAATCTCAACGGTCTGATGGCTTTCTCCGAAGGAATGGCCGGCGTAAAAACCTATCAGCAGGCTCAGCAGTTCCTTGCCACTCCGGCAAACCAGCAGATGCTTGCCGGGCTGAACAGCTACGCTGTCTCTGTCCCCTCCTACAAACCGAAGAACTCGTCGCTATACACCCACCGCTTCGGCCTTGATCTCAACGCCAAGGCCACGCAGGACGTCTCGGTTTCCGCACGCCTGCTGATGTACAAGACGTGGGGCGCTTCGGATGATGACGCCGTGACCAACGGAGGATCGACGCCCTTCTTTGCCGACCGGGTCGGCGTATTCGACGGTACCCTGGGACACATTCCGTCCAGCAACTACGTGAATGTCGACCGCGCCTACGCCACGTGGAGCAACATCGCCGACCAGGATCTGTGGTTCTCGGTCGGTCGCCGGCCATCCACCAACGGCTCTCCATCATCCCTGCGGTACAACATGTCTTCGCCGGGCCGTGGCGGCATTCCCTCACTCCTCGTCGACTACGCCTTCGACGGCATGACCATCGGCTGGGGCCCGGACATCGACAGCCTGCCGGGGGCCTACGGCAAGCTCTGCTTCGGACGCGGCTACGAAAGCGGCTATTCGGACAACCCGCTGACCGAGTCGCTAAAGGACACCGACTTTATCGGCGTTCAGGTCGTTCCGATCGACACCGACGCGCTGCGTGTCTGGACGCAGTGGAACCGTGGAATCAACGTCTTCGACGCGCCCAAGATGACCCGCACCTACTACGGCGACACGATGCCGAAGGTTAACCTGGGCGATATCGACTGGCTTGGCGCCGGCGCCATGGGAACGATCAAGAATGTCGGCATCGGCAACCTGAACTACTTTGTCGACGTAGCGATGAGCAAGACCCATCCGAACGACAACGTATCATCGCAATTCGGCTTCCAGGGACTGCTCACGGGATCATTCTTCAGTCCGGAGGCACCGCGTGACAAGACCGGCCGCGCCATTTATCTGGGCCTTCGCTACGACCTGCCGTCAAAAACCAAACTCGGTTTTGAGTATAACTACGGCTCGAAGAACTGGATCACCTTCGCCCCGGCGTCCAGCGATATCTGGACCTCCAAGGTCGGCACACGCGGCAATGTTTACGAGGTCTACCTGATCCAGGAACTCGACGCCAAACCGATTTCTTCATTCGCGGCCAAGAGCTTCTTCCGGCTTGGCTTCCAGTACTACGACTTCCAATACTCAGGGAGCAACAACTGGGTCGGCGCACCGGTCAAGATCTCC
>QKII01000419.1 GCA_003249625.1 Propionivibrio sp.
TCCCCGACCGGTAGTCCCATTTTCGTTCCACCGAAGCACAGAACGTCAACGCCAGCACGCCAGCTGATGTCCGCGGGCGCCGCACCGAGAGAAACCAGCGCGTTGGTGAAGCGGGCGCCATCCATGTGAACCCGCAGGCCGTGCCGGTGGGCCAGATCCGCTATTGCGGCGACTTCTTCCGGTCGGTATACAGTGCCGACTTCGGTTGCCTGGGTGAGGGTCACGACACGTGGCTTGGGATAATGGATGTCGCTTCTGCGGGTGATGACCTCCAGCAGCGCGGCGGGAGCCAGTTTTCCGTTTTCGCCGCTTGCCGGCAGGAGCTTGGAGCCGTTCGAGAAAAACTCGGGACCGCCGCATTCGTCGGTTTCGACGTGCGCCAGGTCATGGCAGACGACGCTGTGATAGCTTTGGCACAACGAGGCCAGTGCGAGTGAGTTGGCTGCGGTGCCATTGAATACGAAATAGACGTCGCAGTCGCAGGCGAAAAGATCGCGCAGGCGGTCGGAGACGCGCCGGGTCCATTCGTCATCACCGTAGGCAGGAGCGTGTGCCGAATTGGCATCAACCAATGCAGCGAGTGCCTCTGGACAGATCCCGGCGTAGTTGTCGCTGGCAAACAACAGCCTGTTATCCGTCACTGACGGCGAGGAACCTTTTCCAACGCTAAACTCAGGCGACAGTTTCGGCCTCCTCCGCGAAGACAAGACGAAGCTTTTCATTTTCGTCGATATCAATCGTTATCCTGCCGCCGCTTGTCAGCTTGCCGAAAAGCAGTTCGTCGGCCAGTGCTGCGCGGATCGTGTCCTGAATCAAGCGTGCCATTGGACGCGCGCCCATCAGCGGATCAAATCCTCTTTCGGCCAGATGTTCCTTCAGGCGCTCTGTAAAGACGGCCTCGACCTTCTTCTCGTGGAGTTGTTCTTCAAGTTGCATCAGGAATTTGTCTACAACACGGAGAATGACCTCATGATCGAGCGCCTTGAAGGAAATGATCGCATCAAGCCGGTTGCGAAATTCCGGTGTGAACAGGCGCTTGATTTCCCCCATTTCGTCCCCGGATTGGCGCTTGCCCGTGAAACCCATTGTCGACTTCTGAATGGCCTCTTGCCCGGCATTGGTCGTCATTATGATGACCACGTTGCGGAAATCGGTCTTGCGTCCGTTGTTGTCGGTCAGCGTCCCGTGGTCCATCACCTGCAGCAGGATATTGTAGATGTCCGGGTGCGCTTTCTCTATCTCGTCGAGCAGCAAGACGCAGTACGGCTTCTTGGTTACTGCTTCGGTCAACTGGCCGCCCTGGTCGAATCCCACATAGCCGGGGGGCGCACCGATCAACCGCGATACGGCGTGCCGTTCGAGGTATTCGGACATGTCGAAACGCAACAATTCAACGCCCATGCAATAGGCCAGTTGCTTGGCGACCTCTGTCTTGCCGACCCCAGTGGGGCCAGAGAACAGGAAACAGCCAATCGGCTTGCCAGGTGTGCCGAGACCCGAGCGAGCCATCTTGATTGACTTGGCCAAAGCATCGATCGCTGGGTCCTGTCCGAAGACAACGGCTTTCAGATCACGGTCGAGATTTTTCAGCGCGTTGCGGTCGTCGGTCGATACCTGTGTAGACGGAACCCGTGCGATCTTCGCGATGATTTCTTCGATGTCTTGCTTGCCGATAATCTTCTTCTGTTTCGATTTGGGCAGGATGCGTTGCGCTGCACCTGCCTCGTCAATGACGTCAATGGCTTTATCCGGGAGGTGCCGGTCGGTGATGAAACGCACCGAGAGGTCAACCGCTGAGGTCAGCGCCGCCGCCGAGTACTTGATGCCGTGGTGCGACTCGAAGCGCGACTTCAGCCCTTTCAGAATCTCGATGGTGTCGCTGATCGACGGTTCGTTGATGTCGATTTTCTGGAAGCGGCGCGACAAAGCGTGATCCTTTTCGAATATCGTCCGGAACTCGTTGTAGGTCGTTGCCCCGATGCACTTCAACTGGCCATTCGAAAGAGCCGGCTTGAGCAGGTTGGATGCGTCGAGCGTGCCCCCGGAGGCCGATCCAGCGCCGATCAGCGTGTGAATTTCGTCGATGAACAGGATGGCGCCTGGGTTTTCGCTCAGTTGCTTGACTACTGACTTGAGCCGTTGCTCGAAGTCTCCCCGGTACTTCGTGCCTGCAAGAAGGGCGCCCATGTCCAGCGCGTAAACTTTTGCATTGGCCAGAACCTCGGGTACGTCGTTTTCGACGATGCGGCGCGCCAAGCCCTCCGCGATCGCAGTTTTGCCAACCCCGGCTTCGCCCACCAACAGCGGGTTGTTCTTGCGCCGGCGGCACAGCGTCTGGATGACGCGTTCCAACTCGCCATTCCTGCCGATAAGCGGGTCGATTTTCCCTTGTTGCGCCAGTGCGTTGAGGTTGATCGTATAGCTTTCCAGCGAACCGGGAGCGGCGGCCGGTTCGCCTTCCGCTTCGGCATCCTGTTCAGAGCGCGCCGGTTGCGGCTGAATCTTGCTGATGCCGTGGGAAATAAAGTTGACGACATCCAGACGAGTGATCCCCTGCTTTTGCAAGTAGTAAACAGCGTGGGAGTCCTTCTCGCCGAAGATGGCAACCAGCACGTTGGCGCCATTGACTTCTTTTTTTCCGGAAGATTGGACGTGCAGTATGGCGCGCTGGATCACCCTCTGAAATCCGAGGGTCGGTTGTGTGTCGATGTCATCCTTGCCATCGATCGACGGCGTGTGTTCGTCAATGAAGCGGGAGATGTCTTTGCGTAACTGCTCGATGTTCCCGCCACAGGCGCGCAGCGTTTCGGCTGCCGACGGATTGTCGAGAAGCGCGAGCAAAAGATGCTCTACCGTTATGAACTCGTGGCGTTTTTGGCGAGCCTCGACAAACGCCATGTGCAAGCTGACTTCAAGTTCCTGCGCGATCATTCAGTTTTCCTCCATGATGCACGCCAGCGGATGCTGGTTCTCGCGTGCAAAGCTCAACACCTGCTCGACCTTCGTGGCGGCGACATCGCGCGGATAAACTCCGCATACGCCACGTCCTTCCATATGAACTTTGAGCATGATTTGTGTCGCTTGTTCTCGATTTTTCGAAAAAAACCTTTGCAGTACATGAACGACAAAATCCATTGGAGTGAAGTCGTCGTTGAGCAGTATCACGGTGTAAAACGGTGGTGGAGCGAGTTTGCTGCGCTGAGCTTCCAGGACCGTGTTGTCTTGATGTTGCCGTTTAGTCATGACCTCATTCTAACGAGTCTTCTCGAATGCGAAAACCGGGCCGTGAACGATTGAATCTCCATGGTTTTGCGTAGAAACCACACGGTTTCCCGCAAACGGGGAGCAAAGTGCTTGACGCTCGCTTAAAAACTAGCGTACAAAGACTGCATGTTTCGGTTCAGCACTATGTTGATCACCAAACATGCAAGTCGGGCTTTGCCCGGATTTCGTTTATTTAAAGGAAGTAGCAATATGGCAACTGGTACTGTTAAGTGGTTCAACGACGCTAAGGGTTTCGGCTTCATCACTCCGGACGATGGCAGCGAAGATTTGTTCGCGCATTTTTCGGCGATAACCATGAGCGGATTCAAGACCCTCAAAGAGGGCGAGAAGGTTAGCTTCGACGTAACTCAGGGTCCAAAGGGTAAACAGGCTTCGAACATTGCACGTGCCTGATTAGTCACCTGTGCCAAAAAACCCGCCATCTGGCGGGTTTTTTTTTGCCGTCGGTTCATGGCGTTCTTGAAACAAAACGAAACACCAGTCGCTACGGACGTTCGTTATCATGACTGCCTTGTACAGCCCTTCCTGTCATTCCCGCGCATCATGTCACCGTTACGTATCTCCAAACATATTTCCTGTTCGCTGGTCGCCTTTGTTCTTGGCGCCTCGCCAATGGCAAGCTCTTTTGCGCAGCCAAACATCAACGCTTTGCCCGATCTTGGTGAATCGTCGCGCGCCGAGTTGTCGCCGCAGTTGGAGCGAAAGATTGGCGAGAGCATCATGAACCAGATTCGCCTGCGCGAGCCGAGCTATATCGATGATCCCGAGATTAACGATTATCTGGCGAATCTGGGGCGGCGCCTGGTCGAGGCGAGTGATAGTCCCACGGGCGATTTTCAGTTTTTTGCGATTCGGGATAATTCCGTCAATGCGTTCGCCATGTTTGGCGGGTACATCGGAATCAACACAGGGACGATGCTGGTCGCGCAAAGCGAATCGGAATTGGCCGGCGTGATAGCACACGAAATCGCTCACGTTACACAGCACCATCTGGCACGCCAGATCGCCAAGGAAAAGCAAAACACGATTCCCAGTCTGGTGGCCATGGCACTCGGGATTCTGGCCGCGCGTTCCAATACTTCCGTGGCGGCAGGAGCCGTCGCCTCAGTCCAGGCGGGCATCATTCAGTCGCAGTTGGCTTATACCCGTGATTTCGAGCGGGAAGCCGATCGCATGGGCTACCAGACGCTCGAGAAAGCGGGCTTCGATGTGCGCGGCATGGGTGAGTTTTTCGACCGACTGCAGAAGGTGACCCGGCTTTACGACAACAATGCTCCTGTTTACCTGCGTTCACACCCTTTGACGGTTGAACGGCTGTCAGATATGCAGAATCGGGCGGCAGAATCACCTTATCGCCAAGTGGTCAGCAGTCTGGATTTTCATCTGATTCGCGCCAGATTGCGGGCCCAGGACGGGACTCCTCGCGACACAGTCCGCGAGTTCGAGAAGCTGCTTCGCGAGAAAAAATACGTGTCGCAAGCTGCCGTCCAGTACGGCTTGAGCTTGGCTTGCTTGCGCGCACGGGATGTGGAAGGGGCTAAGCGCGCCAGCGAGAATCTCTCTGCATTAGTGGATTCGTCGCCGATTGTGGCCGGTCTTGTGGCGGAGATTAAGATCGCGGCGGGTGATTATGCCGGGGCGGCTACGGTGTACAACGCTGCTCTGCAGCGTTTCCCGCAAGCCAAGGCGCTGGTTTATGGCTACGCCGAATCACTCTACGCTGCACGCGACTTTCAGAAGTTGCAAGAATTTCTGGCCTCCCAA
>QKII01000475.1 GCA_003249625.1 Propionivibrio sp.
CGGCCTGTCGTTGCCCAACACCGCCACCTGCCAGGAGCTGTTCAACAGCTGCGCTGCGCACGGCGGCAACGCCTGGGATCACTCCGGGATGGTGCGTGCCCTGGAGATGATGGCCAACTTCGAGATCGGTCAGAAGGCCGAATAACTAGAACTAGAGTGTTTCAAGTGGGGAGCAGGCAGTAGCAATCTGGAATGACCAGTTTTCATCAACGAGGAGGTTTGAACATGAAAAAAGTACTTGGACTCACCCTGGTGGCAGCCGCGGTTGCAGCATCGACGGGCGCCTTTGCTCAGGCTGACGTGAAGTGGCCGACCAAGCCAGTGCAGGTCATCGTGCCGGCCGGCGCAGGCGGCGACACGGACTTCAACGCTCGGCAGTTCGCCCGCTTCTTTGAGAAGGTCACGGGCAAGCCGATGGTCGTTACCAATGTCAAAGGGGGTGGTGGCACGATCGCCATGTCACAAGTGCAGGGCGCTGCGCCGGACGGGAATACCGTGTTCTTCGGCCACACAGGCATGTTGATCGTCAACGAAGTCTCTGGTCTGATCGACTACAAGTTCGACGACAAACTCGATATCGCTTGTATCCCGGCAGTCGACAAGGGTGTTGTGCTGGTCGCCGGGAAGAAGTCCGGCTTCAAGAACGTGCAGGATATCGTAACCAAGGCCAAGGCGGCACCGAACACCGTGATCTACGGGACGGAAATGGGCGGGTTCTCGCATTTGCAAGGACTGATGTTCGGCAAGCAGGCCGGAGTTCAGCTGAAATTCGTCGATGTCGGTTCCGCTTCGGACAAAATTACTTCACTGCTTGGCGGGCGGATCGATCTGGCCTCGATCTCCTTCGGTCCGGTCAAGGACTATGCCGCAACCGGCGATATGGCGATGACGGCGCAATACAGCAAGGAGCGTAACCCCCTGCTCGGCGATATCAAGACCTTCACCGAACAGGGCCTCAAGTTCAACATGGAGAAGCCATACATCATCGCCTTTCCGAAGGGCACCAACCCGGCGATTATCAAGAAAATCGCGGACATCGGACAGCAGATCACAAAGGATCCGGCTTACGCCAAGGCGCTGGAAGACGGATTCAAGCAACCGGTGTCGTTCTATCACACAACGGAAGCGATTGCCGAGCTGAACAAGGTGCGTGATGACCTCATGCAGTACAAGGATCTGCTGCGTCAGAAGAAGTAAGCGGCAGATAGATTATCGAGCCTGACTCGGGGGCGGCGGCCACGTTCCGTCGTCCCGGTGCACAACTCATAATTCAGGGATCAATCATGGGTGACGCGAAGAAACGCGAGTATGTCCTTGGGATGGCCATACTCGCTGCCGGAATCATTTACATGCTGCTGACCAGCCAGTTGAAGGTGCCCGTGCGGCCGGACGTGTATGTCGACGCAACCTTCGTACCTTACGTACTGAGCAGCATCATGTGCATTCTTGGGGTGCTTCAACTGCGCGCCGCCAAAAATTTCGTGCCCAAGCCAGCCGCTGCAAATGGCAATGACGTTGACTATGGGACGGTCGGCAAGACCGTCGGGTTGGTCTTCGGCTACGTGGCACTACTGGATTACGTCGGCTTTCCGCTGATGACCGTGCTTTATCTGGTCGCGCAGTTTACGGTGCTGACGCCGCACGACAAGAAGGTCAATTACGTTCTCTATTCGATGATCGCGGTCATTGCCTCGGCGTTCATTTATCTCACCTTCCGGTACGCGTTCGACATGATGCTGCCGGTCGGGCCGTTCGACTTCTAGGAGCCGGCGATGCTATCTCTTTTCCAACAAGGTATCGAGGCCGTCTTTACCTTTCAGATATTCGGTCTCGTCTTTTTCGGCACTGTCGTCGGCATTATCTTCGGTGCTGTCCCGGGCCTGACGTCGACCATGGCGGTAGCGCTTTTCCTGCCGGTCACCTACAGTCTCGGCGCCGGTGCGGGGATCTCGTTGCTGGTGGCGTTGTTTGTCGGAGGTACCTCGGGGGCGTTGATTTCCGCCATCCTGTTGAAGATTCCGGGAACGCCATCGTCGGTGGCGACGACCTTCGATGGCGGGCCGTTGATGGAGAAAGGTGAGGGTGCAAAAGCGCTCGGCGTCGGCATCGTCTTTTCCTTCCTCGGTACCGTGGTGAGCATCATCGCCCTGATCTTCATTGCGCCGACACTGGCCAAGATCGCGTTACGTTTCGGGCCGCACGAGTATTTCGCCATTGCCATCTTCTCGCTGACGCTGATCATCACGTTGGCCTCCGGGTCGATGGTCAAGGGGTTGCTTTCCGGCGTGATCGGCTTTGCCTTTTCGACCGTCGGGATCGCGCCGGTCGATGCCATCACTCGCTTCACCTTCGGTCAGACCCAACTTAATAGCGGCTTCGAGATTCTCACCGTATTGATCGGACTGTTCGCCATTTCCGAAGTCATCAAGGTCGCTGAGAACGTCAAGCACGAGCGGGCCGCGACGATCGGCAGTGTCAGCATGAAGAGCATCAAGGGGTTCGGTTTCTCGATGCAGGAGTTTTTTGGCCAACTGTGGAATGGTTTCCGGTCCGCGTTGATCGGTATAGGCATCGGCATTCTGCCGGGCATCGGTGCTGGCACGTCGAACATCGTCTCGTACATCGTCGCCAAGAAGCGCTCGAAGTACCCCGAGAAGTTCGGTACCGGCGTCATCGACGGTGTCGTTGCCTCGGAGACAGCGAACAATGCCTGTATCGGCGGCGCGCTGATTCCGCTGCTGACCCTGGGGATTCCGGGTGACGCGGTAACGGCGGTGATGCTCGGCGGCTTCATGATCCACGGGATACAGCCCGGACCGTTGCTGTTCACCACGCAGGGCGCACTGGTCTACACCATCTTCGCGGCGCTGATCCTGTCGACGATCATGATGCTTCTCTGCGAATTCTACGGCCTGCGCATCTTCGTCAAGCTGCTGGCGGTGCCGAAGCACATCCTGTTACCGATCATCCTCGTGTTGTGCGTCGTCGGAGCGTTCGGTCTCGGCAACCGGATCTTCGATATCTGGACCATCCTGCTATTCGGCATGATCGGCTACGGCTTTGTGAAGGGAGGCATTCCGCAACCGCCGTTCATTATCGGCTTCATCCTCGGGCCGATGGCGGAGACCAACCTGCGTCGGGGTTTGCAGCTCTCCGATGGGGATTTCATGGGCTTCCTCACCGAACCGATTTCCGGCGCGTTCCTCATGCTGTCCGCCGCGTCGGTGTTTTGGCACATTTTCCAAGCGCAACGCGCCAAGTCCGCGAAGAGACGGGCGATCATGGAAGCTGAGGCCTGATAGGATTGGCCGGGCCGGGGCGCGACTCCGGCCTTTTCCATTTTTACGGTGTGATATGAGATGAAGCAAGTCAGGTTGCCTTCGGGCGAAACCGTTCCCGCCTTGGGAATGGGGACGTGGATGATCGGCGAGAACCGTTCGGCCCGTGCCGAGGAGATCGCTACGCTGAAGCGCGGTATCGAGTTGGGCATGACCCTGATCGATACGGCCGAGATGTACGGCGAGGGCGAGTCCGAGCAATTGGTTGGTGAAGCGATCAAGGGACGGCGCGACGAAGTGTTTCTGGTCAGCAAGGTCTATCCGCACAACGCCAGCCGCAAGGGAACGGCAGCGGCCTGCGAACGCAGCCTGAAACGGCTTGGCGTCGAGTGCCTTGATCTCTATTTGCTGCACTGGCGCGGTGGCGTGCCGCTCGATGAAACCATCGAAGGATTCGAAACATTGCAGGCGCAGGGAAAGATCCGACAGTGGGGTGTCAGTAACCTTGATCTTGCCGACATGGAGGAACTTGTCGAGCAACCCGGCGGCGAAAAGGTGGCGGTGAACCAGGTGCTCTACAATCTCACGCGTCGCGGCATCGAATGGGATCTGCGCCCTTGGTGCGAAGAGCGCGCGATCCCGCTGATGGCCTATTCACCAATCGAGCGGTCTCGTCTGCTACGGCATCCCGGGCTGCGTGCTCTGGCTGCGAAGTACGAAACCACTCCTGCACAGCTGGCGCTCGCCTGGCTGTTGCGTCGCGATCAAATGATCGTTATTCCCAAGGCCTCGACGCGTGCGCATCTTGAAGAGAACTTTGCCGCACTGAATTGCATGCTTGATGATGCCATCGTTGCTGAACTCGACCGGCTGTTTCCGCCGCCGGATCGGGCGACGCCCCTCGAAATCTTGTAGTTCTCCTCCCGGAGCCGAATCGCATGAGCCAATCTATCAAGCCGTTGACCATCAAGGTCCATCCGACCGACAACGTCGCCATCGTCGTCAATTCCGGTGGACTGCCCGCCGGGACAGTGTTTGATGAGGGCCTGACGCTGCGCGAGCGCATCCCGCAGGGGCACAAGGTAGCGCTCGTCGATATCGCACAGGACGCGCCGATCCTGCGCTATGGCGAAGTCATCGGCTATGCGATGAAGCCGATTCCTCAGGGGAGCTGGATCGAGGAATCTCTGGTGCGCCTGCCGGAGGCGCCGCCGCTGGCAACCCTGCCGCTCGCGACCAAGGTGCCGGCGTCGTTGCCGCCGCTCGAAGGCCATACCTTCGAAGGCTACCGCAACGCCGACGGTACGGTCGGTACCAAGAACCTGCTGGCGATCACTCAGACGGTGCAGTGTGTTGCCGGCGTGGTCGATTACGTGGTCAAGCGCCTCAAGGCCGAAGTGCTGCCCAAGTACCCGAACGTCGATGGCATCGTCGGCCTCAATCACATCTACGGCTGCGGCGTAGCGATCAACGCGCCGGCCGCTGTCGTACCGATTCGGACGCTACACAACCTCGCACTCAACCCGAATTTCGGCAACGAGGTTTTCGTTATCAGCCTTGGTTGCGAAAAGCTGCCGCCCGATCGCCTGCTCAATGAAGGCGGTATTCCGATCAAGGTTGTAAGCGACGATGTCGTCTGTCTGCAGGACGAGAAATTCACCGGTTTCCAGTCGATGGTCGAAGCGATAATGAAACAGGCCGAGGTGCATCTCGCCCGATTGAACCAGCGCAAGCGCGAAACCTGCCC
>QKII01000226.1 GCA_003249625.1 Propionivibrio sp.
AGCGCCGCGCCCTGCTGCGCGCCTTCGGCGCCGAGTTGATTCTCACCCCGGGACCGGAAGGCATGGGCGGCGCGATCAAGAAAGCCGAGGAACTGGCGGCATCGGATGCCCGCTATCTGTTGTTACAGCAATTCAAGAACCCTGCCAACCCGGAAATCCACCGAAAGACGACGGCCGAGGAGATCTGGAGGGATACCGACGGACAGGTGGACATCCTGATTTCCGGCGTCGGCACCGGTGGAACGATCACCGGCATCGGTGAAGTGATCAAGGCACGCAAGCCATCGTTTCGCGCCATCGCGGTCGAACCGGATGCATCGCCGGTGCTCTCCGGCGGACAGAAGGGGCCGCATCCGATTCAGGGGATCGGCGCCGGCTTCGTGCCCGATGTGCTGAACACGGCGATCTACGACGAGATCATCCGGGTCAAGGCCGACGATGCGCTGGCCACGGCACGCGCGGCGGCGCAAAAGGAGGGGCTGCTGGTCGGAATATCCTCGGGGGCTGCGCTATGGGCGGCGATCGAGGTCGCCAGACGTCCAGAAAACGCCGGCAAGCTCATCGTCGCGATCATTCCCTCGTTCGGCGAACGCTATCTCTCCACGGCGCTGTTCGCTGGACTCATCGACTGAAGCCGCGTATTGCCGGGAACCTGGGGCTTGCCTGCTCAGCTCCCGGCAATACGCATCCCGTCGATCAGGATCGACCCAACCTGCCGCGACCCGCGAACGAGGACATCGTTACCAACCGCGACGACACCCTGGAACATGTCGCGCAGATTGCCGGCGATGGTGATTTCCTCCACGGCATGGCGGATTTCGCCACCTTCCACCCAATACCCCGCGGCACCACGCGAATAGTCACCGGTAACGTAGTTGACGCCTTGGCCAAGCAACTCAGTGACCAGCAAACCGCGCCCCATCCGCTTGACCAGGCCGAGAAAATCGTCCTCGCCAGGCCGAACGATCAGGTTGTGGCACCCCCCGGCATTGCCGGTCGTCTGCATGCCAAGCTTGCGCGCCGTATAGGTACTCAGGAAATAGCCCTGCAGCATGCCATCGACCACCACGTCACGATCGCGCGTCGCCACCCCGTCGTTGTCGAACATGCTGCTTGCCAGCGCGCCGGGAAGATGGGGGCGCTCACTGATGTTCAACCACTCGGGGAAAATGCGCTTACCCAGCGCATCGACCAGAAACGAGGTCTTGCGATAAAGGCTGCCGCCGCTGACGGAATGCACAAAATTGGCTATCAGCGACGCTGCGATCGGCGCCTCGAACAGCACCGGCGCCTTGCACGTCCTGATCTTGCGCGAACCGAGGCGCGACAGCGCACGCCGCGCGGCGTAGTCGCCAATTTCCTCGGCTGACGCCAGCCGATCCGCGCTGCGCGAGGTCGAATACCAGTCGTCACGCTGCATGTTCTCGTCCTTGCCGGCGATAACCGAACAGGACAGGTAATGCCGCGACGTGGGATAGCCGCCCATGAAGCCAAGGCTGTTCGCCGAGATGAACTGCCCCTCCTGAATCGACACCGACGCCCCCTCGGAATTGGTGATTTCAGGACTGACATCAAACGCCGCCTGCTCGCATCGCCGTGCCAGTTCCGCCCCCTCATCGACAGAGAGCTGCCACGGATGATAGAGGTCCAGATCGGCGAATCCCTGCTCGCCACTCGCCAGCAAACCGGCGTCCGGCAATCCGGCACAATCGTCTTCGGCGGTAAAGCGGGCGATATTGAGCGCCGCTTCCACTGTCTCACGCAAAGCCGCCGCAGAGAAATCGGAGGTACTGGCATGTCCCTTTCGCTGCCCCAGATAGACAGTGACGCCGATGCCCTTGTCGCGGTTGTATTCGATCGTCTCGACCTCGCCGCAACGAACGCTGACCGACTGGCCGAATCCTTCGGAAACATCGACCTCGCAGTCACTGGCCCCGGATTTGCGGGCATGGTTAAGCACATCCTGGGCGAAGGAGCGCAGCGTATCGAGCGAATGCGAGAACCTCGCGTCGGAGTGCTTTGGGGCGGCTTTTCGTAACATGGATAACGGAGCGGGTAGCAAAAACGCTATCATAGCAGCCCGCGCCGGCCCTCCGCCCGACCGCCCCGTACCTCCGAACGACTCAGACATTCCATGACCGACATCGACGACGAAGCGCAACCGCTTTCAAAGACCCAACGCAAGCACGCGATGGAAGAATTGCAGGCACTCGGAGAGGCTTTGGTCGCGTTGCCGACCGACCGGCTGAAAAAGGTTGCCCTGCCCGACGATCTGCGCGACGCAGTGCTCACCGCACAACGCATGGCACGCCAGGACGAAGCGAAACGGCGGCAGATGCAATATATCGGAAGACTGATGCGTACCGCCGATACCGAGCCAATCCGCGAAGCGCTGGCCGATGCCCGTGGCGAATCCGCCAGCGAAACCGCGCGCCTGCATCGACTTGAAAAACTGCGGACAGCTCTTCTGGAAGACGAAAAAATCCTGCAGAACATCGCTACCGACTACCCGTCGATCGATCTGCAGCACCTGCGTTCGCTTCGCCGTGCCGCTCTCAAGGAGCAGGAGCAGGGCAAACCACCACGCAACTACCGGGCGATCTTCCAGCTGCTCAAGGACGCCGAGCAGCAAGGCTGAGCGGTTATCCTGCGCGCTGTTCCCGATAGCGGCCAATATCGAAATCAACGCCGGACTCCTCGAGTTCAACCGGGGCCAGTTGATATACCCTCGCATCGACGACAAATTCAACCACTTGGCGAACATCGAAACAGCCGCGCGGCAGAACCAGCCGCCACTCGCCGCCGGGATTCTCGTCGCACAACCAGATTGCCGGGACCGCCTCGGCCGCGAGAAGCCCGGAGGCCCGCGGACGCAACTCGATGCTGCGCGCTTTCCGCGCCAGGGTCTGAATACCGATATTGGCTGACGCTTCCGGCGTCATGTTGAAACGGCGGACCATGCCCAGCACCCAGTTGTCGCCGCCTTCCGGCTGAATGCACAGCAGCGTGCCGATCTTGAGGTATTCCCCAACCGCCCCGGTCTCGGCGTGGAAACCGCCCAAACTGACGTTCTCAACCACCCAGCTCTCAGCACCGCGCTCCGTCGCCAGACGGGCGACATCGCCGGCAAAGATGGTCAGGCAATCGGACAAGCCCTGCAAGACGGCAATGCGCGTCTTCACGGGATGCCGCACATGCTCGCGCTGCGGCGGCACGGAAGCCCAGTAGAGTGCCAGATGACGCAAAACTTTGAGCAACGACGGTGCCGGATACTCGCCGCCAAGATTCAACTCCGGAGGCACGGTGCCACGTTCGACGACATGAATCAGATCGGCGAGCGACTGTGGCACGCTTCCCGGCGAAAAGAAGCGGAGCGACGTGGAAGGCTGAGCGGGAGGCCTCGCCAGCCGCATCGGTGGCAGCCCGGCATCAGCATCAACCCAGTAGACGCTCCCCGGCACGCACTCGCCAGAGAACTGGAAACCGGGAAGAAAATGCGCGATCAGCCGGTCAGCCACCTCAATCTCCTGGGGCAGCAAGGCATTCATCGACGAAGAGGCGCGCAGCAATGCTTGCAGATACTGTTGCACAACGCTGGTCATGCCGATCGCGCCGGGATAAAGCTGCACCGGTTTCTGGGCATACCCCGCCGTGTCCGCGACCAGATAGGGCCGACCGATGCCGCACCACATATCCTCTCCCGCAGTACCGTAACGGAAATCGATCCATTTCAGCTGAGCGGAACGGGCGGCGAGCAAGCGTGCGCCCGCGAGGGAAAGGTTCGCCTTCAGCACCTCACCGCCCTTGTCCGACGGATTCTGCCGGTAGCGATCGAGACACCGCGCGTATAACCCGGCGACCTCGCCCCAATAGTTGTAGCACAGGGTCCACAGGCGCCGCTCCTCGCTCTTCGACAACCTCGCCGGCTGCAGATAGTCCCGGGTCAGACGCCGCAAATGCTGCTGTGCGGCCTCGTCCAGACGGCTGACGACCTCAAACAACTGATCCAGCCGGAAATCATCTGCCAAGCGCAGCGATTCGAACCAACCGAAGATCTCATCGACGGCCTTCAACGGGTCGAGCGGCAATTCGGCCAAGACACGTTTGAACTCCTTGGCATCCCCCAGCGGATGGTTCGGGCGCGATGAAAATATATTGAGGATCATGAAACCTCGCCTTGCCCGGCGGCCTCGCCGGCGATGGAAGATGAACGGATATTCCGGGAGTATAAATCGATTGGCGCCTGCTGCAACCCGCGGAGTGTGCGGAATTCGAGCTACGCCTGCCCGTTGCTCCGTCATCATTTACAATGCCCGCCTCGCATTGTTTTCGCTCCCGCTCCACGATGAAACCCTATCTCGACCTGATGCGTCATGTTTCCGAACAAGGCGCGGAGAAATCCGACCGTACCGGCACCGGTACCCGCTCCGTATTCGGCTGGCAGATGCGCTTCGATCTCGGCGCGGGATTTCCGCTGCTTACGACGAAAAAGCTGCATCTGCGCTCGATCATCCACGAACTCCTGTGGTTCCTTCAGGGCGACACCAACATCCGCTACCTGAAGGAAAACGGTGTGCGCATCTGGGACGAATGGGCCGACGAGAACGGCGACCTCGGCCCCGTTTACGGCCACCAGTGGCGGCACTGGAAAACGCCCGACGGCAGGGAAATCGACCAGATCACCCAACTCGTCGAAGGATTGAAGAAGAACCCCGATTCCCGCCGCCACATCGTCACCGCCTGGAACCCGTCCGACGTCGACCGCATGGCGTTGCCTCCCTGCCATGCGCTGTTTCAATTCTACGTAGCCAACGGCAAGCTCTCCTGCCAGCTCTACCAGCGCAGCGCCGACATCTTCCTCGGCGTGCCGTTCAACATTGCCTCCTACGCGCTGCTCACGCTGATGCTTGCACAGGTCTGCGGCTATCAGCCGGGCGATTTCGTGCATACCCTCGGCGACGCGCACCTCTACAGCAACCACATGGAGCAGGTGCAGCTTCAGCTCACCCGCGAACCGCGCACACTGCCGACCATGCGTCTCAACCCCGAGGTCAAGGACATCTTCGCCTTCCGCTTCGAAGACTTCACGCTCGAAGGCTACGATCCGCACCCGCACATTCCGGCGCCGGTGGCCGTCTAGCGATGCCGATGCTCTCCTTGATCGCCGCCGTCGCTCGCAACCGGATCATCGGCAAGGACAACCAGCTGCTCTGGCACCTGCCAGGCGACATGCGCCACTTCCGTGAAACGACGCGCGGCAAGCCGGTCATCATGGGGCGAAAAACGTGGGAATCGCTACCGGAGAAGTTTCGGCCACTACCCGGCCGGTTGAATATCGTGGTCAGTCGCAATCCCGCCTATCCCGCTCCGGGAGCCACGCTGGCATTGTCGCTCGAGAACGCACTTAAACAGGTGGAAACCTCGAACGAGGCCTTCGTCATCGGCGGCGCCGACCTATACCGTCAGGCGCTGCCGTTCGCCGAACGTCTCTACCTGACAGAACTCACGGCGGATTTCGAGGGGGACACCTGCTTCCCCAAGGTACTGCCGGCGGACTGGAAAGAGATGTCACGTAGCCAGATCACCGAAGAAAACGGTCTGGCTTACACCTTCGTGGTCTATCAGCGGACGAGGTAACGCTGGTCACGGCAGCATCCCCGGATTGTGTTAACGAAGAACAGCGGCGCCGCGACGGGCACCTAGGCGATCTGCGCGGGCTGTCATTGTGCAGTCGAAGTCAGTGCATTCGTATTGCTGGCCGACTAATGCGCCAGAAATCCGGGAATCGCATCGTCGATATTGCCGAGATGCATCCAGCCGATGTGCGGCCAGTTTGGGTTCGGCGCTGCGCAGCAACCTCCGCGTCCGAAGCAATTGCGTCACCCCGGACAATGCACTGATCGCAGTCATTTCGTCGACGGCTCATTGGTAGCTGGCGACGTTGCCTAAAGCTCTGACGGCGGAAGAGGTCAAGCAACTTCCGTACGGCTTCGAACGCGCTCGGCGGTGACCGAAACGCGACAATCCGACAATTCGTTACGCCCTCGCTTTGGGGCTGCGGGCAGGAGAAATTCCCCGCTTGACGATCAACGAATCCCCGCAGCAGTACGCCTGGAAACCCGAGCGTCATTCTTCATAACCCAAGGGACCATTTCTCATCTCCGGGTGAATTTTTATCATGCGCGACGGCTGTAGTGACGGGCTATGATTGTCGCTTATGCATTTATTAGTGATGTCTGTCTGAAACACCAAGGTTGCAGCGAGAGATCGCTCAACGCGCACATACGAAAGGATCCATCATGAATTCTCAAACCGGAGTTGTCCAGCGGACTGCAGTTATCACGGGATGTGCCGCCCCTCGCGGAATCGGGTTGGCCGTAGCGCGCCGATATGCGCAAGAAGGATGGGCGGTCGCAATGCTTGATATCAATGAAGAAGCATTGAAGATTGCCGCTGAGAAAGTAAAATCCGAGTTCGGCCAGCCAGTCCTTGCAATACCCTGCAACATTGGCGACAAGCAGTCGGTCGATGCAGCAGCCAAGGCCGTCAAGGAATCAAACCTGCCCTCAGTCGGGGCCGTTGCCAACGTGGCCGGCATTGCCTCCCCTGCGTCATTCCTGGAACTCTCCTTGGAGGAATGGAACCGTGTCTACGCCATCAACTGCACAGGTTCGTTCCTCGTCTGCCAGGCTTTTATCCCGCAGATGATCGAAGGCGGCTACGGGCGCATCATCAACATGTCCTCTGTCACCGCACAGCACGGCGGTGGTGTGTTTTCGAAGACGTCCTACGCGGCGGCGAAGGCGGGCGTTATCGGCCTTACACGAGGCTTGGCCCGCGAGTTCGCACAGTATGGCATCACCGCAAACGCGATCTGCCCAGGTGTTGTCGATACCGACATTCGCGTGGGTACAACCCCCGAAACCGAGGCGAAACTGGCCGAAGCGGTCCCGATGAAACGCCAGTGCAAGCCGGAAGAGATCGCGGCACTGTACGTATGGCTTTCCAGTGAAGATGCCGGATACATCACGGGAACGACGCAGAACATTAACGGCGGGGCTTATATAGCATAGTCGAACAGCTCGGTCGCCGGCCAGAACGCGCTGACCGAGCCAGGTCGGTGTTGCCATTACGCACGCATCGACCTGGCGCAAGAGAACGGCGCTGCACCGTTCGACGATATCTGAGGAGAGACGCTGACGAGTCCGTCGAGATCTTTCTCCCCACGATGATCCGATCAGTGTTCTGAGAGACAACAGGACGTTGATTCCCAAGCTCACCGCATGGGCTATTCATTGATGAATTGCAGGTAATAGTCGAAAAGCTGACTTCCAGCCAAGGCTGGAAGTCGCCTTGGATCGCGTTGCTTCCGTAGGTCGTCCGTCAGTTTTCGGATCCGACAGAAACGGAATTGAGTGTCACTTGACCAACCAATGGCACTGGGACTGACCGGAAATTCTTCTCGCTCCCGACCACCGATTATCGACGTCTTGACCTGCGCACAAGCAGGCGACCATCGGCCTACTGCCGACCATCGCCTTTCTTCACGAGCGGACACTCAAAGGCCACCTCGGTTCTGAAGCCAGCCGAACTGCTTGCGAAAGCACGCCGGCCTGAGCCGTCGTTAACCTGACGTGCCGTATCGGTCAGCGATGCAGCGAAACTGCCCATCAGCGCCTGGTGATTTTGAATGGGCAAACTGGCAACCGGCGCCCCGCTCAAGTTACTCCCGCCGGCCTGTGCCATTTGGCACATAAGTTTTTGCGCATTGCGCCCTACACGCATCCAGCGCTTGGCGATTGTAAAGGCCTTTCTTCAAACCCTTTGGTGCATGACGTGTATAGCACTGAGAATCACACTCTCGCCACTTCTTAACGCTTCCTGCAAACGAAGGAGAAGAAAAGACAGACACAAGAATTCCTGCAAAAAGCAAGCAGGTAGAAGCTGTAGAAAATTTTGTCATTTTGATTCTGGAATACTCCAAGTATCGCTAGTTCATATGCGGGGGCGAAAATGTTACCCCGTCAGCATTTGGCAGGTCTAATGTTTTTACAGGCATTATCTGTACCCCACCTCCCGATAGGCGTTTGTGATGACCGAGTTTGCGTGGTCAACGCTGACTCGCATAGAGGAACTCGTGGGTCACCTCCTCGACAGGCGCCTTGCGCGATCCAACTTCGAAACCCTGTTCAAGTCTGTGAAGTTCTGCCAG
This sequence comes from Propionivibrio sp., assembly GCA_003249625.1. The sequence goes on from QKII01000226.1 coordinate 8,213, forward strand.
ACCGCGCCCGCGTTGAAACCCTCCACGATCAACTCGAAAAAATCGTCAGTCCCATGAACGGACCCAATCCCACCACTGTCGAAGGCATCTTTCCGGAAGATCGCCACAAGGCGTGAACAACCAGACAGGGCTCTTATCATGACCACTCACTCTTCCGGACGCAGACGATTTCTTATACAGGGTTCGGCCCTAGGCGCCCTTACTGCGCTTGACACGCTCGGCGCTTGGGCGGCCGCAAGGGAATCTGCTCCGGTTATGCGCGCTCCCAGCCTCTTTATCGGGCATGGCAGCCCGCTAAACGCACTACGCGACAATGCCTTCACTCGCAGCCTACGTGCGCTCGGCCCCGTACTGCCGCGCCCAAGGGCTCTGCTGGTCGTCTCGGCCCACTGGCTCACACCCGGGCTTAGTGCCGTCACTGCGAATGAAAAGCCGCCGACCATCCACGATTTTCGCGGTTTTCCCGCCGAACTGCACGCTATGCAGTATCCCGCACCCGGTGCGCCGGATATGGCGCAGGAGGTCATCAACCTCGTGCGTGGCGCGAAGATCGTCGCAAGCACCGACTGGGGTTTCGACCACGGCACCTGGACCGTTCTCCACCACCTTTACCCAGATGCAAGCCTGCCGGTTTTCCAGCTCTCAATCGACTATTCGCGTCCAGCCGCTTTTCATTACCAGCTAGGACGCGAGCTACAGCGCATGCGCGATCTCGGCATCATGGTCATCGGCAGCGGCAACGTGGTACACAACCTGCGCGCAACTGAGCGAGGCCAGCCTGAATCCCTCCGGGCTTCGCAAACTTGGGCCGCAGCATTTGACCAAGCGGTGGGACGCGCCCTGCAGAATCGCCAAGACGCGCGCCTCATCGACTACTTAAGCCTCGACATGAGCGCCGGACACGCCGTTCCCACCCCTGACCACTACTTCCCGCTTCTCTACACGCTTGGAGCCGCCCGCTCCGACGAAGTCCCTCGCACTACCTTCACCGGTTTTCACAGCGGCACACTCTCCATGCGCTGCTTCGTCTTTGGGGCATAAACCAGACACGTTGACGTTGCCGACCGAAATCAGGCGCAGAATTCGCAACAAACATCCTGAGCATCCGAAGATGGAATTTGCGCTGTGGACACGCTGAGCCGTCATGCAACTGATTGAACAGGAATACGCATCAAACTTTCTGTGCACACCGTCGGTGATTACCTCAAGCACCAGGGTTTTACGCCGCAGAAGCCTATAAAGCAGCCCTACGCACAGCTTTCCCCGGCGGTGAGATCCACTGGGGTGAAGAAACAGGCTTGGTTAACGTCAACGTACGCAGTCATACCTACCTTGTTTGACATTGTCTCCCCGTAGTCTGGATCTCGGACACAGCTGTCGTCCCTTGGACGGACAATGTCGGGCGGTAACATAGCGGTAAGCCCCGTTCGGCCTCCAGTGGCCTTGAAGGGCTGCTTATTTTTCGCCGCTACAGCGGCACCCGACCCTTTGGAGATATTCAGCGCCTCCATCTACATGCGACAGGTCTCTGTACGGAAGCCGCCGTGCGCGTCGAATCTTGGCCAGTCACTCAACGGCAAAGTAGACGTTGGGATTGCGTACAGAAGTCCTGTTGTCATTTTAAAGTCCGGTTGGTCTGGCGCAGAGAAAGATGTCTGGTGAGATCGGAGAATACGCGCACTTCTGACGCACAAACATAGAAGAGCACACGCTATCTGAGAGTACGTCATCTACTCGCATCAAGAGGAAAGTATTGTTCAATGTGTTTCAAAATAGCTTTCACACTCTCGTCGATACTCATTCGTGACGTATCGACGAGCAATTCGGGTGACTCGGGCGCCTCGTAAGGGGAATCAACGCCGGTGAAATCTGATATTTCGCCTTTACGTGCACGACGATAAAGCCCTTTGGGGTCGCGGCTTTCACAGGTCGCGAGGTCCGCTGCAATAAATACCTCGTGAAAACACGATCGATGTGCCGCCAATCTGGCTTTTGCACGGTCTTGACGATAGGGCGAAATGAAAGCTGCGATGCAAATCAGTCCTGCTTCCGCGAATAGCGCCGCAACTTCTCCAGCCCGGCTGGTTATTTTCGCCCCTGTCTTCAAGCGAGAACCCAAGATTACAGTTCAATCCATGACGCAAGTTGTCCCCGTCGAGAACGTAGCACGAATAACCACGCTTCATGACAGCATGTTCGACTGCCATAGCCAGCGTCGACTTGCCTGACGCAGATAAGCCAGTTAGCCAGAGAACGCCTCCGGCATGGCCATAGTGGCCGAGCCGATCGTTTTCGTCCAACCGATGACTCACCGTAGTTATTGTCTTGCAACGAGGCCTGTCTTGATTGCTCATTGATTGTCTTCTATTGGTCCAAGGGTGTTGTTCTGCAACCGAGGCCAAGCCTATACCCAGCCGTTGTGCAGGTCGAAGTCGGCAGCGACCAGCGCTGCGACTAAACCGCCATCCCAATTACCAACGACCATGATGTCGCCCCCGGCTGCATTATGTCGGGGGGGATCGATATGCTGGTGTTGGCGCTTCAGAATTTGCGGAAACTTACATGTGCTTGACTCCAACAAAAAAGCCGCATTACGCGGCTTTTTTAGTGCTGCGATTAGTCAAATCAGAACTCGTACCGTAGCTGCACATCAGCCGTCTGTGCCGTATAACTCCGAGCGGCCTCCAAGGTGTAATGTGCCGCCAGTGTCAGATTCTGACTGCGTTTCAACGTCGCGCCCAACACGAAGACTCCGGTATCGTCGCTGGGAGCAGCACCTTTCGTACTGAAGCTCGTCGCACCAGTGGTATCAGCCGCGAAATTGGCAACTGACCGTATGCCAGTGTCGCGATACTCGTGGCGCCAGCTCAGTCGCACGGACGGCATGAGCTCTCCGTACGAGGTCTTATAGGTGCGCTCCAGCTTCGCACCTAGATCGCTCTTCACGGAAGACGTGCTGCTAGCGTTGACATGTAAAGCGGCAGCGCTCCCGGTTTCGGTATGACCATCCAGTTTCTGACGACTATATGTTAGCCCCGCAATCGGGGTCAGCGTCGTCATGGCATCAAGCCGGATCGGATAGCCGACCTGCGCCGATGCAACATATTGCATACCATCGAACTGACCATCTGCCACACCGCTGAATCCGGTAAAGTCGATGCTACGCCGCGTGTCATATTTTTGCTGCACGATACCGCCGAACAGGTTCATATACCAATTTTCTGCCGTGAAACTGCCGTAACCGGTCAAACCATACGACTCGACGCGAGCCGAACTGCCGGCATTGTCGCCGCGCTCGTTGATGGATGTATGGGCATAGTTGAATGCACCACCGATTCGCCACTGATCATTGATCGCCGTGTCGGTGCCGACCAGCAAGCCGCTATACCTTGCGCGATAACCGCTGCTACTCCCGTGATTGCCTTGGTTGGCCTCTCCGCCGAAAGCTTTGCCCCAAAATACACCATTACCAGCGCCTTCACCCGTCGAAACGCCGCTGCCCGAAACCTGTCCTGTGCGCAGAGTATCGACACGCGAAGCGATGACGTTGAACACGGATTGCGTCGTTGTTTGAGCAGATCGGGACGCCGCTGCAGTATTTGCTGTCGGGCTCAACTGAGCGCCCGCGTGATTGGAGGCCGCCACAGAGCCTAGTGCAGCCGCGGCATTGAACATATCGAGCATGGCCGCGTTCGTGCCGCCATAACGGAACAGGCCTGCCAGAGAGGCAACGGCAACAGGCGTAGTTGCCGAATTATTGGGCGAATAATCGCCTAGAATCACCATCAGATCGGTTTTGGTGTTGTCATCGCTGTCTACGACGCTTACCCCGGTCAAGTTTCCGATGAAACCCTGCGCGGAATAATTAAGCCCGCTGGCGTTGAAATTCGCATTGGCCGTATTTGCCTGCGCAACCACAAAGCGTTGTCCATTGGCAAAGTTGTAGGCGCCAAGTTTCTTAAGTGAGACCCCTGCCCCCGCATTGAAGGTCGCAACACCAGAAATCAGCAGCCGACCGTAGCCGCTATCCGTACTGACGACGCCGGTCGCGACCGCGCCGTCGGCCACACCGATATTCAGCGTCGATCCTGAATTCTGAGTGTAGTTGCCTGTGATGCTGATCGCGTTGTTGACCTGTACTGTGCTGCCTGTATTGAGTACGACGCTGTGGCTACCCACATTGATATTGCTGTTGAGCAGTTGATTGCCCGTACCGAAAACCAGACTGGAGGCCGTGTTGGTGACCAGACCGATGTCGGCCGAACCGATGCCGCCACTGGCACCGGTTATCGTACCGAATGTGGAATCCGCGCCCCCGGTAATAGTCAGTGTGCTGCCCGAGTTGACGACTGCACCTGCAATCGTCCCGCCGTTGTTGGCAATGGTACCGATAGAGCCAGTGCTGTTGATAGCGCTGGAGGTACCGCTGATAGAGCCGGTGTTTGTTAGCGTACCGATCTGTCCGCTGTTGGAGATACCGTTGGATCCGGTAATCATTCCACTATTGCTGAGCGACGTAATGGCAGTGTTGTTCTGAATACCAGAAGACATTCCGGTGATAGTGCCCGTACTCGTGTTGGTTAGCGAGAGGATGGTCCCGTTGTTGAGTATGCCAACCGTGTCTGAGATTATCGCAGCGTTGTTCACGGCGACAAGGCTATTACTAGTGTTCTCGAGGGCTGCGAACGAAGTGCCACTCAACAAGCCGCCATTGGTTAAGGTTCCTGCCAATGCTGATGCCGTTAAGGCTGGGGCACTCGATGAACTGATAGTTCCGGAATTGATCAGCGTCATGTCTCCGCCAGACCAGTTGATGCAACCCGTAGAACCAACCACCGTTATGGTGCCGCCATAATTCATGCACGCCGCATGAATCTCTGCGCTCGCCAGCAGTGAAATCGCGGCCTGTACCGATAAGTAAATCAGCTTGCGATTTACACGTGGGGCTTTCGTCGCCTGAGTCTTGTACGGCATTTTCAATTCACATTCCCTAGACCAAGCCGAATATTTTAGGGTCTAGGCTGAAGAAGCGAAAGATATTTCTCGTTTTTTTGGCATATTACTAATGCAAAATAACTCCCCATGGCGTTTCTGATTGATACTTTTCGGATTTATGACACAAGCCTTCCTTCAGCCAAAATTGGGCTCCCGAGCGTTTTGCATTTGATGATTTTTGAACATTTTGAATAACAATAGACATAACGTTTTACAGCCGTTGACTGTTCCTCACGCGCTGGAACTGGCGAACGCGCACTGGAATGCGGGCCAGGCACAGCAGGCAGAACAGCTCTGTTTACGGGTGCTAAACGCCCAGCCACGGCAACCCGATGCTCTGAATCTACTGGGGCTGATGATGCATGCCTACGGCAAGCTGGATCTGGCCATCGACTATATGCAAAAGGCCTGTCAGGCAGTGGATGCGCAGGCTGTTTGTCAGAGTAACCTGGCCGAACTTTACCGCCAGAAGGGCTTGCTGAGAGAGGCCGAACAAGCCGCCCGTAAAGCAGTTGAGCAGGATCCACAACTCTTGGCGGCATGGAGCAATCTCGGGATCATTCTGCAAGAGAGCGGCAAATTCAGCGCCAGCCTGGATTGCCTGAAATTCGTTGCCTCCATGCAACCAAGCAATGCTGAGGTGTATAACAATCTGGCCAATACCTACATGCGCCAGGGTGATTTGCGGCGCTCAGAGGAAAATTACCAGCGTGCGTTGGCCCTGCGTCCCGACTACGCGGAGGTGCACAGCAATCTCGCCTTTCTTTTAAACGACTTAGGGCGGTTCGACGAAGCCATGGCCTCGGCCAGACGGGCAATCGAGATCAACCCGCAATTGGCTGACGCGTACTTCAATTTGGCTCAGATCGAGCTAACACGCATGCGCTATGCCGATGCATATCAATGGATCCGCTCGCTACTGTCTTTTTCGCCACAGCATGTGGGCGGCCTAACGGCGCTTGCTCATCTAATGATTATTGATGAACGTTATCAAGAGGCTGTCGACAATGCCCGTAAAGCCTTAGCTCTTGCACCCGACAACGCAAATGCGCACAAGACGTTGGGCAAAGCCCTGCAGGCGCTGGGGCATTATGAAGAGGCGGAGCAAGCTTATGACAGGGCAGCAGCGTTACCCGGTACTGTCGCAGAGGAAGCTCTGATTGCTCGTGCCGCCATGTTCATGGAAGTCGGAGACAAGGAAGCGGCGACAGCAGGATTTGAACAAGCATTGCAGCGTTTTCCCCGTTCGGCGCGTATCATTGCGGCGCGCTGTGACACTAAATCCTATTGTGTCGGCGACCCCGATGTCGAGATCTTGGAGGCTGCGTTGACACGCGAGCCCAAGCCCCCGCTTCATGAACAAATGATGCTGCATTTTTCGCTTGGCAAGGTCAGTCTGGACATCGGTGATTCGAAGCGCGCTTTCTTCCATTTGAATCGGGGGAATGCGATCAAGCGAGCCTCCTTCAATTACGATGCTGGGCACGTCAGTGCATGGGTACGCAGTATTGCTGAGGTTTTCACCTCGGAGTTGATGGATCACTTCAGCGGTTCGGGCGTTGCTTCTGAACGACCGGTCTTCATCGTCGGCATGCCGCGCTCTGGAACGACACTGGTTGAGCAGATATTAGCGTCCCATCCCAGTGTTTACGGCGCAGGGGAGTTGCGCACCTTAAGTCAAGCCGTGGCACATGGCGGCAGATTTCCGGACGACCTTGCGCTCTGGAGCAAGGCAGACCTTGCACGTATCGGCGAGGATTACCTTGAGCGGCTGAATCGGTTGGCCCCCGATGCGTTGCGGGTGATCGACAAGCAACCGGGCAACTTTCTCTACGCTGGACTGATCCCACTTCTACTGCCCGGCGCGCGCATCATCCATTGTCGCCGAGACCCCGTAGATACGTGTTTATCGTGCTACAGCAAGAACTTCTCAAGTGCGCAATTATTCAGCTACCAACTCGACGAGTTGGGGCGCTTCCACCTCGACTATCAGGAGTTGATGGCGAAACTGACTCTGGTCATTCCTGCCGGGAATTTCATCGAAGTCGACTATGAAACGGTGGTCGACGACCTAGAGGGGCAGGCACGCCGCCTGATCGATTTTCTCGGGTTACCATGGGACGACGCTTGCCTGACTTTTCATCAAGCGCAGCGAGTGGTAAAAACCGCCAGTGTGGCGCACGTGAGGCAGCCGATTTACCAGACGTCCAAAGGACGCTGGCGTAAACATGCAGAGGAACTCGCGCCTTTGCTTGATGCGTTGAAAATTGCTCCATGACCTCCCTCCCCACAATTGACTACGCCCTCGTCCACAAAGAAGCACAGTCGCTGCTTGACGCCAGGCGTTGGCCCGAAGCCGAAAACTTGCTATGCCTTGCTCTGAAAGGAGGCACCGGGCCGATAGAACTATGGCGGCAATTGTTCTATGCGTTACGGCCGCAAGGGAAGATATCCGATGCACGTCAGATCATCGAAATGCTTGTGCGAGCGACACCAGGAGACATGAGTGCCCGCTTCGACCTTGCTGAAATTTTGCTTATGCAGGGAGAATTCACGCGCGGCTGGCGAGAGTATCGTTTCCGCTATAAGCTTAATCAAACCATCATGCTTGGCCGCCATGTGCAAAAGCCTCGCTGGGAGGGACAGCCGATCGCCGGCAAGACCCTATTGATCCATGACGAACAAGGTTACGGCGATACCTTTCAGTTCTTACGTATGGTGGCCTGGGTGCGCGAGTCAAGTGGCGCGCGCATCATCCTTGAGGTCAATCAGGAGAGTTTGTCTCTAGCAAAGCGCAGCGGTGTTTGCGAAGAGGTCATCGCGCTCGGCACGCTCCCACCCCACTTCGATCTGCATTGCGAACTGATGAGCTTGCCGATGGCAATGGAACTACAACTGGAGCAGTTGCCGGGTCCGATGCCTTATCTTTACGCTGATCCTCAGCGTATTGAAAAATGGCGTAAGCGGCTGGTTGGACTTCCTCGCCCCCTCGTCGGACTGGTATGGGCGGGCAGCCCGACGCATGGCAACGATGCCCGGCGCTCCATGGCGTTGGCCGATCTGGCGCCGTTGGCGCACGAGGGCATTACCTTTCTGGCACTGCAAAAAGGTTCGGCCGCGTCGCAGGCGATGACACCACCGGTCGGCATGTCCATCGTTTCGCTAAGCGAAGAAATCACGGACTTTGACGACACAGCCGCCATTCTGACTCTGGCTGATACGTTGGTCTCGGTTGACTCGTCACCGGTGCATTTGGCCGGCGCGCTTGGCCGACCCGCGTTGGTGATGTTGCCTTTCCTGCCGGACTGGCGATGGCTGCTGGATCGTCATGACTCTCCCTGGTATCCCGGCGTGAGGTTATTTCGCCAACCCGCTGAAGGGCAGTGGCGGGAGGTCGTGCAAAACGTCGCCATCGTTTTGAAAGAGTTGAAGGACACGGTCTGATGTCGCGCGCTAGTGTCGAGCGGGAAAAACCAAGCGTTCTATTGTCTCTGGTTCTCGCTATTTTCCTGAGTTGTTTAGGCGGCTGCGTAGGCAACCCACAGCAATATGCCGATGCGCTGGCACAACCGGCCGGCTTGCGGCGCGAGGAGGTGTCCACAGACCCGTTCCTGCTGACCGCTTATGTACGGATTACGCGAACCGATCAAGCACTCACCATTTATATCGAAGGCGATGGCCGGGCCTGGCGCAGCCGCTTTGAAGCCTCGGACAATCCGACCCCGCAGCGCGCGCTGGGCCTGAGTCTGGCGGCAGCGGACCGCAGCGCCAACGTAGTGTATCTGGCGCGCCCCTGTCAGTTCACCGCACCAGCCGACAATCCGCGCTGTGAGCGTGCTTACTGGACTGGCAAGCGTTTTTCCCCGGAAGTCGTTGCCGCCATGGATGCCGCTGTTACAGCGTACGCAAGCCGTACTCCCGGCCAGCGCATCCATCTGGTCGGCTATTCCGGCGGAGGTGCGATTGCGGCGCTGGTCGCAGCACGACGTCAAGATGTCGCCACACTGCGCACAGTTGCCGGAAACCTCGATCACGATGCTGTCAATCGTTGGCATCAGGTCTCGCTGATGCCCGATTCCCTCAATCCGATCGATGCGGTCGCAGACGTGGCCAAAATCCCGCAAATTCATTTCAGCGGCAGCGAGGACAGCATCGTTCTCCCTGCCATTGCCAGAAACTTTGCCGCCAAGGTTGGCGGATGTGCAAGCGCAGTTGTCGTCAACGGGCTTTCTCACGACGGAGATTGGGCGGCAGTATGGCCGCAATTGCTCAAACGTAATCCAACATGTGTACGCGAGACCTCCCGGCGGCGAGCCAGATACGTGCGCCCGAAGGCAGGCCGATCATCCTAGTCGCAGGGTAGACATGATGGTGTGCAGGACGTTGAGTCCGTCCCGACCGTTGAGCGATACTCGGGCGCGTCCCAGTTCGATGTCGACGCGACCGGACGTTGAGCCCTCCGTCGCCGACCGTGCCGGTTCATCGGGAACGATGGGTGACGGAGAGGCGTGCTGCGGCGCTGACTGCGGCCGTTGGAAGCGCTCGGCCAAATAGACGTGACCATTTGTACCGTTGACTGGTGTTGATGCCATGCGCCATCGCTACAACTGCAATCGAGGCTCCGGGTGGCCGGCTGGCTTCCACCGCGTTTCACATGAATTCGAGGCCGTGCGTCCTTCGGGTCGCCATATCGTGTCCGCCAAGAATCAGCCGGACACCATCAAGCGTCCGCTTGACCACGTATCGCCAATTCCCAGGCTTGCATCAACACGGCGTTGCCCGGACGATTACAAGGCAAGCAGCAAATATCGGGAAAATTTTTGTGAGCACCTGCCATCCAGAGACGAATTAGCAGGAGTGGTTGAATTTCCGCACACGGCCGACTCCAGCCGAATGCCCGCGCAGAACATCGGGTTAGTCGAGCGCCCGATGTCGTGGGTCAGACACGAAGCAACTACCCGACCAGTCCCCTTCAATTGAGCGGTCAAGCCGGGAAGCGTTCCGCAATCAGCGCACGCAATCGACGTAGTACGTCGCTTTGCCGTCCACCACTTCCTTGACGAGGCCATGGATGTCGGTCTCGAACCCGGGAAACT
>QKII01000396.1 GCA_003249625.1 Propionivibrio sp.
GGCGATTACATGAACGCTTCCGCTCGCTTGATCAGATCGTCCAGTCCCGTTTCGGTCGGGTCGCGCGGCTTGCCGGGGTGGATGATGGCGACCTGGCAGTTTTCGGCGGCTTCGACGAGTTGGGCATAAGTGCCGGCGTTGATGTCCTTGATATAGGCCTGCTTGTTCCCGTCGTAGGCGAACATCTTGTCGTTGATCTGGATGCACTCGTTGCAGGAGGCGCAACGAGGCGTTTCGATGTAGGCCTCGTCGGACGATTTTTCCGGTTCCTTTTCTGTAACCGTCGATTCGCTCACGAGGGCAGGGGGTGGAGCGGTCTCGACCGGGGGGATGCTGGCTGTGGCGATGGCCTTGGCGCTTTCCTCCCACGCTGAGCGTTCGCGCGCCAACAGGCGTTCGGCGTGCGAGTTGCGGATGCCGCCCAGTTCCTGCAGGCTGTTCCACATCGACAGACAGCGACGGGCCTCGCGGATGATTTTTTCGGTGACGATAACCTTGTGCAGCCTGTCGTCGGGGTCGACCATCAGCAGTGACGGGAGACTGTCTATGCGGTCGATGTCGTCCCTCTTGTCGCGTCCGATGATTTCGCCGGCGTCGGTCAGCCAGTCGCGCCAGTGCATCTTGGGAACGTCGGCAAAGAATTTGCGGTAGCGGGCATCGCACGCGACGAAGTCGATCAGGGTGAAGGGGCGCTGCTCGTTGACGGTCTGGCAAGCCGCGTCTTCGTAGGTGATCCGGTGGGTCGGCCAGTCGAGTTCGACTTGCGGGTTCGTTTCCAGCGAAAAGCGCGAAGCCCAGTCGTTGCCCGCCGCCGGGTCCATCGTGAAGGCCGGGAAAACGCGCGCTTCGAGCGCCGCCGCGCCAACAAGATAGGGCGGAACTTGCCCATGGCCGCTTGCGACACCGGAAAAGATGCTGAACAGTGCCGGCCCGGAGCAGTCGAGACCGCGGACGATCTTCTCACGCAGCTGAAACAGGGCGGAGGCGGGGGCCTGTACGACGAACACGCCGGACATGCCCAGGGCCATGCGGGCCAGTTGTCGGCTACGCAGGGCAAAGGCGAGGTGGCCGTTGCTGATCGGCGATTCCTCGATGACGTCGTCGGTTTGCACCAGTACCTTGATCGGCAGGTTGAGCGACATGATCTCGGTCAGTGCCCCCAACTCGCCACCGGGTAACTGCTCGGCGTGGATGTGCGCCAGGTAGTCCGGGAACAGTGCCATGTCGCGTGGATCGAGGCCGTTCTCGCCGAATGATTCGAAGAGGCGATCGTGTTTCGACTCGCTGTACTCGCCGCGCACTTCGAGTTCGGCGATGGCTACAGCCTTGGAGAGTTCGATGGCCTTGGGCAAGCGTTCGCGATAGGCGGTGATGGCCTCGCCGCAGGAGTCAAAGGCGAAAACGTAGGGCTTGTTGGTCGAATGCGGCGAGGGAAAGAATTGTTGCGTCTTGAGCGTCACCAGCAACTTCTCGATACGCTTCTTGCGGTTCTTGCTCAGGTTTTCCTTCGGGGCGGATTTTGACAGCAATTTCGACATTACGTCGAAATCGAACCTGTCCATCGGGCCGGAGCCGAACGTGCGCTTTAGATTCGCCGCACTGCGGCCGGCGTTGGAATTGGCGAAATCGGCCTGGAGGATTTCCGACAGCTTGATGACCAGACGGTCAACGATTTCACCGAAACGCCGGGCGCGTTGCGACTGGGTCAGCGCCCAGACGTGGCCGATCAGCTGGAATGGCATGCTGCCGTTACAGTCGACGACTTCGCCGTCCGTCTTGAGGTTGGCGCGGGCACGGGCCAGACTGTCGGCCACCGGCTTGTCGTTTTTGCCGAGTTCCTTGGCCGCCTTGTCCCACAGGACCGAGAGTTTGCCTTCCTTGCCTGAGGCGGCCTGGGTTCGAATGTGTTGCTCGAGGCGTAGTACATGCTTCCGGATGCGCTCTCCGTCAGGGCCGCGGGCGATCTTGTCGAGAATGCCGTCGATCAGTCCGGAGAGCGATTCGACGCAAGGAGCACCCGCTTCGTCTTTGAGCAGAAGCAGCGGAAAGTCGTAACGCATCGCCGTCAGGTCGCGGTAGCCGGCAAAGAGCGCCGGGCGCAGGTCGAGGCGGTCGAGCGTCTCCAGGTTTTGCGTGTTGGCTTTTCCTGAGAGGAAAAACGCTACGTGGGCTTGCAGATCAGCTTCCATAAGTGGGTGCCATCTTTCTAGTCGTTGGTCAATGCGCGTCCCGCTATGTGTCGGATTGTCGCGGGTGCGTCGGTCGCGTCGTATTTCGTTTTCAGACGGAGTATTTGTCCAGTTCTGCCTCGAAGTTTTTCCGGATCGCTTCGGCCGTACGAAGTGCGCCGCTGTGCCGCGTGTCCTCGTAGCATGGAACGTTCGGGTTCCGGTAAAGAATGCCGACCGGAATGGTGTCGGTGTCTGAGGCGATCTCGCGGGCGCGATGGATGTCCATCGGGTCGTGTTCAACCTGCTTCTTGTACACCCGGGCGAGTCCCTGGCTGATCTGGATGCCGTCCGCATGATGCACGAGCTGCACGCGGTCCGGGTCCTGCAACCAGGGTTCCAGCGCCTTGGGCAGCCATTCCGGGCAGCGCTGGATGATGCGCACGAAGGAGAAGCCTTTGTGGTGATAGGCCGCCTTGACGATGTCGAACAGCATCTCGGGAATCCAGTCCACCGCCTGGGCGATGAACGAGACGTTGGAGACGCCGAGCGAGACGGTCAGGGGGTTGAGCGCGTCTAGGTAGCTGCCGCGTGGTGTGGTGTTGCTCTTTGTGCCGATCGGCGATGTCGGCGACGCCTGCTTCTTGGTCAGGCCGTATATCTGGTTGTCATGCAGGAATACGGTCATGTTCATGTTGTAGCGTAGCGCGTGGATCCAGTGCGCCGCGCCGATGCTGCAACAGTCGCCGTCGCCGGTATTGACGAACACCGAGAGGTCGGGGCGGGCCATCTTGACCCCTTCGGCGACGGGGAAGGCGCGGCCGTGGATGCCGTGGAAGCCGTAGGTTTTCATGTAGTGCGGAAAACGGCTGGAACAGCCGATGCCCGAGACGAATACGGTCTTCTCGGGACGCAGCCCCTCGTCGCGACACAGCCGCTGGACGGCGGCCAGGATGGCGTTGTCGCCGCAGCCGGTACACCAGCGTGGGACCCCGCTTTGGTAGTCTTCGAGCGCCGACTGCTCCTTGTACAGATCGAGCAGCTGCTTGGTGGCGGATGTCTTCATGCGTTTCCCCTATTTCTCGAGTTTGTTCAGGAGTACCTGGCGGATCGTGCGCGGCTTGACTGGCTGGCCGCGGACTTCCGTCCAGCAGTCGACGTCGACCAGATAACGGGAGCGCAGCAGCGTGGCCAGGGACGAGTAGCGGCGGCTGTCTTCGTCGATCAATTGATCGTCCGGGCGGTCGCTCCAGTTGGTCTCGATAGTCATCACCTTCTTGAAGCGCTTCATGATCTCCTTGATGCCCGGTTGCATCGGCTGCAGGAAGCGCAGATGGATCGAGGCCACCTTCTTGCCTTCGGAGCGTAGTACGTCCACCGCTTCCTCGATCGCGCCCTTGGTGCTGCCCCAACCGATGACCAGCAGGTCGCCTTTTTCGGCGCCGAACACTTCCGGCGGCAGTAGCGTCTTCTGCAGGGCGGCGAGCTTCAGGCTGCGCGCGCGCAAGCCTTCCTGATTGATGTCCGGGTCGTAGGCGACGTGGCTGTCGCGATCGTGCGCAAGGCCGGTGACCGTGTGCATGCCGCCCGGTTGGCCGGGAATGAAGCGGCGGGCGATGCCGGTGACGGGGTCCCAATCGTAGGGCTTGGCACCGTCCGGCACGGGACTCTGGTCGATCGGTGGCGCCAGCCAGGATTCCTGGAACTGCGGCCGGTCGAACGGTTGTTGCGACGATGACAGGCTGGCGTCGCTGAGGATGACGACGACGGTGTTGAAGGTCTCGGCGATGCGTCGGGCGGTGATCACCGAGTAGAAGCAGTCTTCGATCGTCGCGGGCGCCATGACGACCTTCGGCGCGTCGCCGTGGCTGCCGAAGATGGTCGTCATCAAGTCACCCTGTTCGACCTTGGTAGGCTGGCCGGTGCTCGGACCGCCGCGCTGAACGTTGACCACGACCAGCGGGATCTCGGCCATCACGGCGAGGCCGATGGCTTCCTGCTTGAGCGAGTAGCCGGGGCCGGAGGTGATGGTCACCGTGCACTTGCCGGCATAGGAAGCACCGATGGCGAAGGCGCAGGCAGCGATTTCATCTTCGGCCTGATGCACGATGCCGCCGACCTTCTCGAAGGCCTCGGACAGGTAGTGCGAGGCCGATGTGGCCGGAGTGATAGGGTACATCGCGCAGATGTCCATGCCCGAGGCCATCACGCCGAGCGCCAGCGAAGTGTTGCCGTTGATCGAAATCTGCTTCTTGTCGGTCGGCGTGGCCGGAATCTGGAAGCAGAAGTCGATGTTGGCTTCGGCCCACGTGTGTCCGGCTTCAAGCAGTTCGACGTTGGCGTCGATGACGCTCTTTTCCTTCTTGCGGAAGGTCAGCGCGATCTGTTCGCGGGCGGCCTGCAGGTCGAAGTTATAGATGTGGCAGAGAATTCCCAGCGCGAACATGTTCTTGCCGCGTCGCGCGTTTGTGGTGAGCTTGAGGCACTCCTCCTCCATCGGCGTTTCGTAGACCTTGTAGCCTGCCTTGACCAGCCGGTCGTATGCCTCGGCGTAAGAGCGGGCAATGGTTGAGTCGGAGTGGGTACGCCACATGTTTTCCAGCAGGATGATGCAGCCGGGCTTGAGTTCGCGGGCATTGACCCGGCCGAGCAGCACCTGCTCGTTGAAGGCGACGACGAGATCGGTCTCGTCGCCGCCGTTCGTGACGTAGTTGGAGCCGATGCGGATTCGGTTGCCGCTGGCGCCGGCAACACTGCGGGCCGGTGGGCGGATTTCCGCCGGGATGATCTCTGTCGTCCAGATACCGTTGCCCATGCGGGCGGCGA
>QKII01000086.1 GCA_003249625.1 Propionivibrio sp.
CAACGTCGACCTGGTACGGCAGCGAATACCGGCGAACCTACAGCGGCTTCAAGAATCATCGTTTAATCGTCGGCATCGATGCTCAATGGAACACCAAGGTCGAGCAGATCTATTACGAAACCGGGCCGAAGAACGTCATCCTCGACCGCAACACGCCCTCGCGCACCGCAAGCGTTTTCCTGCAGGACGAATGGCGACTCCATCCCGATTGGCGCATAAACGCCAGCCTGCGCCATGACAAGCACAGCGACTTCTCCAGCGCCACCTCGCCACGCCTGGCCGTGATCTGGCAAACCACGCCGCGCCTCACACTGAAAGGGATCGTCGGTCAGGCCTATCGTTTTCCGAACGCATACGAACGCTTCTACCACGACGGAGACATCACGCAATCGGCCAATCCGAATCTCGATCCTGAACGCATTTTCAGCCGCGAGCTCTCGGCCTCCTACCGTATCGGACAGAATGGACAGGTTGGCATCAGCCTCTACAAGAACACGATCAGCGACCTGATCGACCAGGTCACCGACGATCAGGGCGTCTCAAGCTACACAAACCTTGACAAGGTCCACTCACACGGTGCCGAGCTATCAGCGGAAAACCGCTGGCCCATGGGTTATCGCTTGCGCGGGAGCGTGAGCTGGCAACAGAGCAAAATCGAAGGCAGCGGATCGCTGGCCGACTCGCCCAAGTTAACCGGAAAACTCATCGCCGACGCACCGCTCGTCGCCGGATGGACCGCATCCGGAGAGATCCTCGGCCTGTCCTCGCGCAAGGGCTACAACGGAAACGTTCCCGGCTACGGCATCGTCAATCTGAAAATCATCTCACCGCTCGCCGCCGGATTTGGCCAGTTCAGCCTGGCAATTTATAACGTCGGTGACCGGCGCTATTACGACCCTGCCAGCTCCTACCTCAACCTGCGCGCCATCGAGCAGAACCGCCGCCAGTTGGCAATGCGCTGGACGCTGCCATTTTGAGTCATGGCATGATCCTCCAGCTGTTCAATAAAATCCGGCCACTGATCGCCACCGCGCTTCTCGCGTTGGGGCTTCTCGCACTGAACAACGACGCGCAAGCCCAGATGAAGGCATCGGAGCCCGATCTCAAGGCGGCCATCATCATCAACATGGCCATGTTCGTTGACTGGCCAGCCCAAGGCTCGCCTCCCGGAAACCAACTGACGATCTGCTTCATCACCGATAGCCCGGTCGCCTCCGCGCTTGCAAAAGCCCAAGGAAAAACCATACGCAACCGGACAATTGACGTCCGGAAGGTGCTCGCCGGCTGTCACGTTGCCTACCTCTCATCGGACGAACGAGAGCGTCTGCCGCAGATCCTGACCGCAGTCCAGAGCGCTGCGGTTCTTGTTACTGGTGACACGCCCGAGTTGTTCCCTGAGGGAAGCATGCTGAACCTGGAACTGAGCGGCGGCCACGTGGTCTTCGATGTCAATCTACGCAACGCGCAGAAGGCCGGGCTGCAAATCAGCTCGAAAGCACTTCGCCTAGCCAGAAAGGTCATCGAATAGCATGGAGCGCACACTCGCTACACGAAGCGTCTGAGTGTGATCACGACTACGGTTGCAGCGCTAATCACTTTTCTCCTCCTGATGACTTATCAGTATTTGTCCGGGTACCGGCAACTGAATCAGGAAGTACACAGCAAAGCCGCAATCATCGCCACCAACAGCGTGGCGGCGCTGGTGTTCGGCGACAACAAGGCCGCTTACGAAAACCTGAGTGCAATCCGCAAGACGCCGCGCATTCTCGGCGCAGCCATCTATCAGGCCGACGGCCGATTGTTCGCACTGATTAACGACCCGCAGGCACAGTTCCCCGACACGGTCGATCCAGACAGCTCCGAAATCTCGAACGACAAAAGCGATTTCATTTCCCATTTCGTACGTGAGGAGATTACCCAGGACGGTACCCGTGTCGGTTCCCTGCTCCTGCTTGCCACACACAAGCCGCTGTATCTGAATCTTCTGATCTACGCCGGCGGGCTGATCATAATCGGACTGATCGCACTGATCCTGGCGCGACGCTTTACTGCCTCCCTGCGCAAAAAAATGGCACTGACGGAAGGCCAGCTTGAGCAGATGGCGTTGTACGACCGCGTCACCGGACTCCCCAACCGCCGCTTCTTCGAGTACGAACTGAAGAAAGCGATCACCCGCGTCAAGCGCGACGGACAAAACGCAGCGCTGCTGACGATCGACGTCGATGATTTCAAGAAGGTGAACGACCTGTGCGGACACCAGATGGGCGACAAGGTGCTCGAAATGATTGCCGCCCGTTTGAAGAGTGTCATGCGCGCCGACGACATTCTGGCCCGCGTCGGCGGCGACGAGTTCGCAGCCATCCTGTTCATGGTCGGTGAACCGGAAAACGTCGACGCATTGGCGGAAAAAATGATCGCGGCCATCAAATCGCCCTTTCCGACCGAGCCAATACCCAGCCACGTCGGCCTGAGCATAGGCATGACGATGATGCCCGGCGACAGCGACGACCCGGAAACACTGATCCGCTGGTCAGACATGGCAATGTACGAGGCCAAGGCACATGGCAAGAACCGCGCCCAGTTCTTTTCCGAGGAAATCAACCAGAAAATCCGGGCAACCCTGCATGTCGAAGC
>QKII01000406.1 GCA_003249625.1 Propionivibrio sp.
AACGTTGTCGGCTGCCTTGAAGGCCTCGTCCATGGAGACGTCCTCTCCAAGCACGTCCATCAGCTTGTCGTTGAGGATCACGATCAGCGAGTCGACATGCTTCTGCAGTTCGGCAATGCCGGCTTCTGCAATTTTCGAGCGCTTACCTTCGAACATGAACGGCTTCGTCACAACGCCGACGGTCAGCACACCCATTTCGCGGGCAATCTCCGCGACGATCGGCGCCGCGCCGGTTCCCGTGCCACCGCCCATGCCTGCGGTGATGAACACCATGTGCGATCCCTTCAGCGACTCGGCAATCTGCTCACGCTCGCTGACCGCCGCATCGCGGCCGACCTCCGGCTTGGCGCCGGCGCCCAGGCCCGATTTGCCCAGACGCAGCTTCTTGTGCGCAACGCTGCGCTTCAGCGCCTGCGCGTCCGTATTGGCAGCAACGAACTCGACGCCCATCACGCCCTCGCGGATCATGTGATCGACGGCGTTGCCGCCGGCACCACCTACACCGATCACCTTGATTACCGTTTCGGAATCCGGGGCAAGCGCTTCCTTATCGATGATTTCAAACATGGTCATGGCCTCTCTCCTCTGCAAAAAACTCGAATTAACCGATCAAAAATTCTTCTCAAACCAGGCTTTCATCCGCCCGAAAATCTGTTTCACGTCGCGTGTTTCACGTACTTTCAGACCGCGCTTGCGCTGTGTCAGCGCCTCCAGAAGCAGTCCGTAGGAGGTCGCAAAACGCGGCGTCTGGATGACGTCGGCCAGCGCGCCGGAATACTTGGGGAAGCCGAGCCGCACCGGCATGTGGAACACTTCCTCGCCAAGCTCGATCATTCCGGGCATGACGGCCGAGCCGCCGGTCAGGACGATGCCCGACGACAGCACATCTTCGAACCCGGAGCGGCGCAATTCAGCCTGCACCAGTTCGAACAATTCCTCGACACGCGGCTGAATCACGTCCGACAGCGCCCTGCGCGACAACTTGCGCGACGGCCGTTCATCCACACCGGCCACGTCCAGAACCTCCTCTGGATCGGCCAGATCGGACAGCGCGCAACCGAACTTGCACTTGATGTCTTCGGCCTCGCGGGTAGGCGTACGCAGTGCCATGGCGATGTCGTTGGTAATCTGGTCACCGGCGATGGGAATCACCGAGGTATGGCGAATCGCGCCTTGTGTCCACACGGCGATATCGGTTGTTCCGCCGCCAATGTCGATCAGGCACACACCGAGATCCTTCTCGTCCTCGGACAGCACGGCGTAGCTCGACGCCAGCGGCTGCAGCACCAGATCGTTGACCTCCAGTCCGCAACGGCGGACACATTTCACGATGTTCTGCGCCGCCGAAACGGCCCCGGTGACGATATGGACCTTCACTTCAAGGCGGAAACCACTCATGCCGATCGGCTCGCGGATGCCGTCCTGATCGTCGATGATGAATTCCTGGGTCAGGATGTGCAGGATTTCCTGGTCGGCCGGTATCGGCATCGCGCGAGCGGTTTCGATCACCCGCTCGACGTCCATCGTGGTGACCTCCTTGTCCTTGATCGCCACCATACCGTTGGAGTTGAAGCTGCGAATATGGCTACCGGCAATCCCGGTATAGACGTCCTTGACTTTGCAGTCGGCCATCAGCTCGACTTCCTGGATCACTCGTGAAATCGTCGCCACAGTGTCCTCGATGTTCACGACGACGCCCTTCCTGAGCCCGCGAGAGTCCTGCGAACCCATGCCGATGATATTCAGCCGATCATCGGGGCTGACCTCGGCGACCAGCGCCACCACCTTGGTGGTGCCGATATCGAGACCGACGATGATTTCTTTGCTTTCCCTGCTCATGGTTTCCCTTTGCTCTCACTTTCCGACGCTGCGGCCAATCCGCTGACCCGCAACGCGAACCCTTTCGGATAACGCATATCCACCACGTCCGGCCGCCTCTTCGCTGCCGTCAGCACGGATGGATAGAACTGGACAAATCGCTCCAGGCGCTCGCGCAGCGGCGCCTTGGTTTGTTCCCTTCCGAGTTCGACGACCATTCCGTCGTCCAGCTTCAACTGCACGGCCAGACGCGGCGATACGTTCAAAATTCTCGGAACACGACCAAGCGGCTCCAGCACGGAGACCGATTGACGGTACACGTCCAACATCTCCGGCACAAAGCTGGTCGGCCCCTGCAGCAACGGCATGGCCGTGGCTGGCGGAACGCTCATCCCTGCGGAGAAGATCTCCCCGTACGAATTGACCAGTTGCCCGGCACCTTCGCCCCAGAATGCAACTGGCACATGTTCCTCGATCCCCAATTCGATGCTCGCCGGCCACTGCCGCCGCACGGTTACGCGCCGCACCCAGGGCAGCTGCTCGATCGATTGCCTGAGCGCTTCGAGATTGAGGCTGAAGAAATTTCCGCGCAGCTTTCCGGTCAAGGCCTCCTCTATTTCTGCGCGCCGCACCTCCCGCAATTCGTGGCTTACCACAACCTCGCGAACGGGGAACAACGGCAAGCGCGCCACCCAAAGCACCGCCGCAACGGCCAACGCCGCCGCGCCTGCCACATACAGCAGGTCCGCGACATCCTTCAGCAACTGCGGTCGGTTCCACATCGATCATCCCAAAGTCGCCAGCGACAACACGCGCAACACCAATTCGTCATAAGACAGCCCCGCCTCGCGCGCCGCCATCGGCACCAGCGAATGGTCGGTCATTCCCGGCGAGGTATTGACCTCAAGGAAATATGCCTCGCCCTGTTCGTCCATCAGGAAGTCCACACGACCCCAGCCCCGGCAGCCGAGTACCCGGAACGCCTCCAGCGCCTGTGCCCGCAATTCAAGTTCCCGCGCCTCGGGAAGACCACACGGACACAGGTACTTCGTGTCGTCACGTGAGTACTTCGCCTCGTAGTCGTAGAAATCCGTTGTGGGCACGATGCGGATAATCGGCAAAGCCTGATCGCCAAGAATGCCCACGGTGTATTCGCCTCCGAGCACGCCCCGTTCGGCGATCACCAAGTCGTCATGCTTGGCGGCTGACTCGTAGGCACGACGTAGCTCCCCTGACTGACGCACCTTGGTCACTCCGATCGACGAGCCTTCGCAGGCCGGTTTCACGAAGAGCGGCAGCCCAAGTTCGCGCTCGACGCTGTCGAAATCGCTGTCCGCCGCCAGCATCACGAATTCGGGAATTCGCAGCCCCACCGAGCGCCACAGCAACTTCGTCCGCCACTTGTCCATTCCCACTGCCGAGGCCAAAACGCCGCTACCTGTATAGGGAATGCCCATCAGTTCCAGCGCGCCCTGGATCGTACCGTCTTCGCCGTAACGACCGTGAAGGGCAATGAACGCACGGTCGTACGCCACCAGTTCGTCAAGCTTGCGTTCGGCAGGATCGAAGGCGTGTGCATCGATCCCCTGACGCAGCAGCGCGGCAAGCACGCGCGAACCGCTCTGCAGTGAGACCTCGCGCTCAGCGGATTTTCCGCCGAAAAGAACTGCAACTTTTCCAAAATCAGACATACACGCCTTTCAACCTTGCACCAACTTGCCGGGAACGCCACCGATCGAGCCGGCGCCCATGGTGATCACCACATCGCCATCGCGGGCGACTTCGAGAATCGTCTGCGGCACATCGGCAATGTTCTCGACAAACACCGGGTCAACCTTGCCCGCGACACGCAATGCGCGTGCCAGCGTGCGCCCGTCAGCGGCGACAACCGGTGCCTCGCCGGCGGCATACACTTCGGCAAGCACAAGCGCATCGACCGAGCCAAGGACACTGACGAAGTCCTCGAAGCAGTCCCGCGTCCGCGTGTACCGGTGCGGTTGAAATGCCAGCAACAGGCGTCGCCCCGGAAACGCACCGCGCACTGCGGCGATCGTCGCCCGCATCTCGGCGGGGTGATGGCCGTAGTCGTCGATCAGGGTGAACGCCCCGCCCGCCGGCAGCGTCACCTCACCGTAACGTTGGAAGCGGCGGCCAACCCCCTTGAATTCGGCAAGCGCCTTGGCAATCGCCTCGTCGGAAACACCCAGTTCAGTTGCGACCGCGATCGCCGCCAGCGCGTTGAGCACGTTGTGCATGCCCGGCAGGTTCAACGTCACGGGGAAGCGGCTTACGCTGCCATTGACGCGCACGCAGTCGAACTTCATCCGACCGTCTTCCGCCACCACGCTCTCGGCACGAACGTTGGCCGATTCGTCGACGCCGTAGCTGACGATCTGCTTGGACACCTGCGGCATGATCTCGCGCACGTTCGGATCGTCGGCACAGAGAACGGCGACGCCGTAGAACGGCAAACGTTGCAGGAAGTCCACGAAAGTCTGCTTGAGCCGCCCAAAGTCGTGACCGTAGGTTTCCATGTGGTCGGCGTCGATGTTGGTGACGATCGAGATCACCGGCGACAGATAGAGGAAGGAGGCATCCGACTCGTCGGCTTCTGCCACGAGAAAGTCGCCTGACCCGAGACGCGCATTCGCCCCGGCCGCGTTGAGCCGACCGCCAATGACGAAAGTCGGGTCCATGCCGCCTTCAGCCAGGATCGAGGCGACCAGGCTGGTCGTCGTCGTTTTGCCGTGCGTCCCGGCGACCGCGATACCGCGCTTCAGGCGCATCAATTCGGCCAGCATCTGCGCACGGGGCACCAAAGGAATCTTGCGCGCGCGCGCAGCCTGCACTTCGGGGTTGTCGTCCTTGACCGCGGTTGACACGACCACGGCATCTGCCTCGCCGATGTTCTCCGCAGCGTGCCCGGAAACGATGCGTACGCCCAGCCCGGCCAGCCGGCGTGTCGTTGCGTTGTCTGCCAGATCAGAGCCGCTGATGCCGAAGCCGAGATTGGCCAGCACTTCGGCGATGCCGCTCATTCCAGCGCCACCGACGCCGACGAAATGGATATTCTTGATCTTGTGCTTCATGTTTTGCATACCTCTTCGCAGACGCGCGCCACGGTCTCTGCCGCTTCCGG
>QKII01000115.1 GCA_003249625.1 Propionivibrio sp.
GTGGTAGTAGGTGCGCAGCGATTCCTCGAATTTCTCTGGTCGCCATTTGAGGTCCTGAGCGACATTGCCCTGAAGAAGCGCAACACGAACTGCTGGTCCGTGCGGCGAGGTCCACGGAAACTGAAGCAGAAGATGACCGCCGAGCATAAGCACGGTGATCGCGCCGAGGCTTTTCCAGCGAGTGGTCGGACGTAGTGCCAGAACGATCAGACCCCCGACAAGCGCAGTTAGCCAAGATACACCGTAGACGCCGACGATCGGAGCAAAGCCGGCAAGCGGGCTTGGTGGTGTTTGCGAGTAACCGATGGCCAGCCAAGGGAAACCGGTGAGAAACCAGCCGCGCAGCCATTCGGTGAGCATCCATCCGGCGGCAAAGAAAAGCGCACGCCGCCACCCACCGGGAGCGAATCGGACGAACAGCGCTCCCACCAGGGCCGGGTAGAGCGACATCCCGAGACAAAAGAGGAGCGTAGCGAGTCCGGCGACCGGCGCGGGCATTCCGCCGAAGACGCTGAGGCTGACGTAGACCCACGAGACTCCGGCGAGGAAGTAACCGGCGCCGAAGCAGCCGCCGAGGATCGCCCCGTCGCGCGCGGGAGCATTCCCGTCTGCGAGTCGGGTGAGCAGCGCGAACAGTCCCGCGAGGGAAAGCCAGAGGACGGGGAAAGCGCCAATTGGAGCGAAGGCGGCAACGCCAGCCGCCCCAAGCAGCAGGGCGAACGTCCGATCTCTCAGGCGATGGTCAGTCCTGGGCATCCGGCATCTGCTGGCGACGGGTGACGAGCAGGGTGTACAGCCGCCGCCGGTCGGCGCGCAGAACCTGGATGTGCAGGTCGTCGAGGTCGAGCTCTTCCTTGCGGCGAGGAACGCGGCCCAGGTGATTGAGAATCAGCCCGCCGAGGGTGTCGCATTCCTCATCACTGAAGTTTGTACCGAACTCGGCGTTGATGTCTTCGATTGCCGTTTGCGCCTTGACGCGGAAGCGACCGAACTGGTCCTGGCGGATGTTGTCCTCGGTTTCGTCGAAATCGTATTCGTCTTCGATTTCACCGACGATCTGCTCGAGAACGTCTTCGATGGTGATGAGGCCGCTTACTCCTGCGTATTCGTCTATGACCACAGCCATATGGTTGTGCGAGACGCGAAATTCGCGCAACAGGACGTTGAGGCGCTTCGATTCGGGGATGAAAACGGCTGGACGCAGCCAGTCGCGCAGATTGAACGGCTTTTCCTTGCGGATACGCAGCAGATCCTTGGCGAGCAGGATGCCGATGACATTGTCGCGGTTGTCGTCGATCACCGGGAAGCGCGAATGTGCCGTGCGGTTGATCTGTTCGATGACCTTTTCCAGCGGGTCCTCGATATCGACGAATTCCATTTTCGCCCGCGGCACCATCACGTCGCGAACCACGACTTCCGATGCGGCCAGTGCGCCTTCGGTAATCGACAGGGCGTCGGCGTCGAGCAGGTTTCTTTCGTGGGCGGAGTGCAGCAGCTGGATCAGTTGCTCGCGGTCCTCCGGCTCACGCAGAAGAAGAGAAGAGAGGCGTTCGAAAAAAGT
Organism: Propionivibrio sp.; assembly: GCA_003249625.1. The sequence continues at coordinate 1,562 of QKII01000115.1, forward strand.
CGGTCTGTCTGGGTCCATTGTCGTTGTCAGGAGTGCTTGGCCGGACGGCTACGCATTCCCCGTGTTGTACGGATCGGCGAAACCCAATGATGCCAGTATCTCGCGTTCCTTGTCTTCCATCTCCTCGGCGTCGTCTTCGCCGGTTTCGTGATCGTAGCCCTGCAAATGCAATACACCGTGTACGACCAGATGGGCGTAATGCGCTTCGAGCGTCTTCCCCTGTTCTTCAGCTTCGCGAACCACGACGGGGCGGCAGATGACCAAGTCGCCGATCACGACGGGCTCGGTTTCGTACGGAAACGACAGCACGTTGGTGGCGTAGTCCTTGCTGCGATAGTCGCGGTTGAGCGTCTGTCCTTCATCGGCCTCAACGAGGCGGAGGGTGATCTGTCCGCCGCGCATTCCGTCTGCGTTCAGCGCGGCCCGCGCCCAGGCGCGAAACTGCGGGCGCGACGGAACGCCATCCGTGTTGCAGGCGTATTGCACGCTGAGATTGAGCCGTCTACTTGCTGCCGGCGTGTCCATTCTTTTCTTCCTGAGCGGTATAGGCCTCGTATGCAGAGACGATGCGAGCTACCAGCGGATGACGCACGACATCTTCCTTCTGGAATTCGGTGAAGGCGATGCCGCGCACGTCGCGAAGGACCTTGCGCGCTTCGATCAGCCCGCTTTTCTGTCCGCGCTGCAGGTCGATTTGTGTGACGTCGCCGGTGACTACTGCCTTGGCGCCGATACCGATGCGCGTGAGGAACATTTTCATCTGCTCGGGCGTCGTGTTCTGCGCCTCGTCGAGGATGATGAAGGCGTGGTTCAGTGTGCGCCCGCGCATGTAGGCGAGCGGCGCGATTTCGATGGCGCCGCGCTCGAACAGCTTGCCGACCTTGTCGAAGCCCATCAGGTCGTAGAGCGCGTCGTAAAGCGGACGCAGATAGGGGTCAACCTTTTGCGACAGGTCGCCGGGCAGGAAGCCGAGGCGTTCGCCGGCCTCGACGGCGGGGCGGGTGAGAACGATGCGCTGCACCAGTTCGCGCTCGAATGCGTCGACGGCGGAAGCGACGGCCAGATAAGTCTTGCCGGTGCCGGCAGGGCCGGTGCCGAATGTGATGTCGTGCTCCTGGATCTGGCGCAGGTATTCAACCTGTCGCGGCGTGCGGCCATGCAACTCCGATTTGCGCGTCATCAGTGTCGGCAAGCCATCGTCGCGCACTACGTCCTTGCGCGCGGGGCGGTTGATCAGCTCGATCAGCCCCAGCTGGATCTCGTCGACGGACAGTGTATTTTTCGCCCTGGCGTAGAACAGTTGCAGGGCTTCGGATGCCTTGGCCGTCTGCTCCTTCTCTCCGCGCAATGTGAAGCGCTCGCCGCGGCGGGCGATGGAAACGTCAAAAGCCGTTTCGATCTGGCGCAAGTTTTCGTCAAGCACGCCGCAGAGGTTGGCAAGCTGGTTGTTGTTGACCGGCGAGAGCAGCAGATCGACGGCCTTGGGCTTGGCGGGGGCGCCAGATGAAGATCGTGTTCTCATGATTCGCGTGTGACGACCTCGCCGCGCAAGGAATGCGGCATGGCCGAGGTGATGCGCACGTCGATGAATTTGTGGACCAAGCGCGGATTGCCCTGGAAGTTGACGACGCGATTATTGTCGGTACGTCCGGCAAGTTCGTGCTCGTCCTTCTTCGATATGCCCTCGACCAGAACTCGCTGCACGGTGCCGACCATCGACTGCGAAACGGCCTGCGCCAGTTCATCGATGCGTCGCTGCAGGCGTGTCAGGCGTTCGATCTGCACTTCGCGCGGCGTGTCGTCGTGCATCTCCGCTGCCGGCGTGCCCGGACGCGGACTGAAGACGAAAGAGAACGAGGCGTCGAAACCAATATCGTCGATCAACTTCATCGTCTTTTCGAAATCCTCGGCGGTTTCGCCGGGGAAGCCGACGATGAAGTCGGACGAGAGCGAAATGTCCGGCCGCGCCGCGCGCAGCTTGCGCACCAGACTCTTGTATTCGAGCGCGGTGTAGCCACGTTTCATCGCCGCGAGAATGCGGTCTGAGCCGGATTGCACCGGTAGGTGCAGGTGCGAAACCAGCTTCGGCACCTTGACGTAGGTGTCGATCAGCCGCTGCGTCAGTTCGCGCGGATGCGACGTGGTGTAGCGGATGCGCTCGATGCCGGGGATCTCCGCGATGTACTCGATGAGCATCGCGAGGTCCGCCTTTTCTTCACTTCCCGCCATCGCGCCACGGTAAGCATTGACGTTCTGGCCAAGCAGCGTGACTTCGCCGACACCCTGTGCTGCCAGTCCGGCAACCTCGGTCAGCACGTCGTCGAACGGGCGCGATACCTCGTCACCGCGGGTGAAGGGGACGATGCAATAGGTGCAGAACTTGCTGCAGCCTTCCATGATCGAGACGAACGCCGCGGCGCCCTCGACCTTGGCCGGCGGCATGTTGTCGAATTTCTCGATTTCCGGGAAGGAAACGTCGACCTGAGCCTTGCCGGCACGTCGCCTGTCAGCAATCAATTGCGGCAAGCGGTGAAGCGTCTGCGGGCCGAAGACGACATCGACAAACGGCGCGCGGGCAACGATGGCGTCGCCTTCCTGGCTGGCTACGCAGCCGCCGACGCCGATGATCAGGTCCGGTTTTTCTTTTTTCAACAGGCGAACACGGCCCAGATCGTGGAAGACGCGTTCCTGTGCCTTCTCGCGTACGGAGCAGGTGTTGAACAGGATGATGTCGGCGTCGTCGGGGGTGTCGGTCTTGACGATTTCTTCAGAAGCAGCGAGTACGTCGGCCATCTTGTCCGAGTCGTACTCGTTCATCTGGCACCCGAAAGTGCGGATGAACAGTTTTTTTACCATTGGAGCGGAGTCAGTTTTTGTTCAAGGAATCGGCTTCAGCCTGGCTGATTAGCCAGATGCGATGCACGGCGCCGAAATTGTCGTTGAGATACACCACGTCGGTCGCTTGCTGAATGGCCATGGGCATGACGATCAGGTTCTGCTGGTTGCGGAACTGCGCGACCGGCGACAGGGTAAGGGTGCTGCCGCTGATGGTGACGGTGCCATCGCCTGGAGGCGGCTGCATGACGCCCTGCTTTACCTCGGGAGGTAACGTGCGCTTGGCAATGTACGTATCGTATTGTGCTGTCGAAACGGTACCAGCCGATTGCACGACCGTTTCGATGACGGCGCTTACGATGGAGGCGACAAGGGATGCAGGTAGTGGCATCGGTGCATTATAAACAAGGTTTTAGCGAATAGGGTGCTATTGAAGTTGACCTTCTCTAGGAAGCAACTTTATAATCTCGCGCCCTAACGGTGATGTAGCTCAGTTGGTTAGAGCGATGGATTCATAACCCATAGGTCGGCAGTTCAATTCTGCCCATCACCACCA
>QKII01000065.1 GCA_003249625.1 Propionivibrio sp.
AGCCACCAGCCCTCCCGCCGGCTGGTCGCTAGTCCGACAGCAGGCTTATTTCGACTGGGCACGCGCTGTCGTTGACGAGATGCGCGGCGTTCATCCGCAACTCGAGCAGCTCTTCGACCGCGCCTACGCTGAAAAGCCGGCTGCGACCCAAGAAACCCAACAGCCGTCAGTTTTCCCGCCGCGAATCGACATCTGAATCGAGCGCCTCAACCGGACAGGACAAATCTGGATTTTTCGCGAGGTACTCGGCCTGCTTCCGGTCAGCGGCGACGTGCTCCTCAGGAGACAGTGCGCGGTAGTTGCGGCCGTACTTCCAACCGTACCCCCAACGATAGCTCGTGTAGAAGTATGGCCCGCCTCCCGCACGAACGCCGGCGAACATTACCTCGGCCAACGCGCGATTACGGGTAGTGGTTTCGACACAATCACGCAGTGCTTCATCGGCGACAAGGCGCTCTTCCGCCGTGCCGCCGCGCCAGTAAGCCAAATCGTGAACAACGCAGCAATGGCACCAGTCATGGTTGGAGATTAGTGAATGGTCAGGGAATCGGCTGCAGCCATCGGTTGCGAATTCACTGATCTCAACCTTATTGCCTGACGATGCTGCGCAGAAGGATGAAATGAAGACGGCTGACAACAACAGGGCGCGGGTAACGGACATATTGACGAAACCTGAGTAGCAACGGCCATCAGGAAAGATGACGGAAGCGTATCGTGCTCTGACCAAAAGAAACTATCAACCACTATAGAGTCGAGCCGCCTGTGCCATCACATCAAGGTGGAGTCCCGCCAAACCAGCCATACGCGAAGATCGAACTCAAGCTGAGCATATGCCGGCTCCATATGCCGGCATAGCTGGTAGAACTCCTTGCCGTGATCCCGTTCCCGGAGATGGGCCAGTTCGTGTACAACGATCATGCGAAGGAACGCCTCCGGCGCATCACGGAACACAGAAGCGATCCGGATTTCGTTTTTCGCCTTTAGCTTCGCGCCCTGCACACGCGAAACGCGAGTATGCGTTCCCAGTGCCTGCCGGACGAGCCGAAGCGAGTTGTCGTAAACGACCTTGCTCAACGGCGGCGTGTTGCGCAAGCATTCGCTCTTGATCGCCAGCACATAGTCGTAGAGCGCCCGGTCCGAGCGAACCGCATGGTGATGCGGATATCTGCGCTGCAACGCTTCACCCAGCCTCCCCTCGGCAAGCAGATTCATCACGGGCCGGACGAGCCCATCAGGATAGCCGGCAAGCAGATCGGGAGTCGCAAGAGAAACAGATTCGTTCATGGCTCTGGCTCCGCGAATTCGCCGACGTTCCCTTGAGAAGACGGATCACACGGAATCGTGTTTCGGAACCGGCATGATAGCAGCGGGGCATTGAGGCACCGACGTAACGTCGCCACGATCTTTCAAGGTATGTCCCGATTCACCCCTCCGCCGAGCGCGACACGCTTCGACGAACTGTCGTCCGAGTGGCCGCGCCCAAACTGAGAGGCACGAGATTCGGACCTAACTGCACGTCACAAATTCGCAGGTCTCAAAGCGCCTCGATCACGGCACAACAGCCCGATTGTCATTTTTTATAAAAATCAATAATTTGCACAAAGCTATTTTTTCGTGCATAGTATCGGTCTGCGATTGTCAAGTTCGTGTTGTTGTTCTCTGGTTAGCTCCTGCTGTTCTGCAGACCACTTCCCCGTTTTCCGCCTCGCTTTCTTGATCCTCGCCTTCAAACAAGGGGACACCCCTTTTTACATTTTTTGGAAATACAGGAATATGGCAACAGGAACAGTCAAGTGGTTTAACGACGCCAAGGGCTTCGGCTTCATCTCCCAGGACAACGGTGGCGAAGACCTCTTCGCGCACTTCTCGGCGATCCAGTCGAAAGGTTTCAAGACCCTGAAAGAAGGCCAGCGCGTGACCTTCGACATCACCGAAGGACAAAAAGGCAAGCAGGCTTCCAACATCCGCGAAGCCGACTAAACCGCACTGCGGCCCATTTCGGCGGACAGCGTCCGCCCTTCTGCGCCACCGTCCGGAGGTGCTCTTATGGCCAAAGAAGAACTACTCGAAATGCAAGGCGTCGTCATGGAAGTTCTGCCCGACGCACGCTATCTCGTCCTGCTCGACAACGGACATCAACTGGTCGCCTACACGGCCGGCAAGATGCGCAAGCACAGCATTCGCATCCTCGCTGGAGACAAGGTGACGCTTGAACTCTCGCCCTACGATCTGAGCAAGGGACGCATCAACTTTCGTCATATCGAGGGTCGTACGCCGGCGCCCGCCCGGACACCGCGCCGACGCTAAATCCGCTTCAACCTTTGGCCGTTATTCCGCCAAAGTAAACTCGGCCACGGTCACATAGCCTGCGCCGCTCACACCGAGTTGCGAACGCACCAGAACAAAGCGATTGCACGCCCAATTCATGGGGGAAAGTTCCGGCAACTCCGGATGGTTATCGCCCACCTTGCGCACCAGCGTCAGGTGCGGCACGAAAGACTGCGAGACATCGCATGGCAGAGACGCTGCGAACAATCGTTCGCGTAGCGTGCCCGCCAGTGTCTGCAATTCCGGGGCCGGCGACGTGCTCCCCGCCCAGATCAGGCGGTTGTGGCGCCAGAACCCCAACCGATCAAGAGTGAATTCAAAAGGCGTGGCGTTCACCTCGCGCGCCACGTCCAGCACCGCTGGCAGTCGCCGCTCCTCAACGTCGCCGAGAAACGCCAGCGTCAGATGGATCGTTTCCCATCTGGTCGCGCGGCCGCCGTATTTTTTTGCCATCACGTCAGCCAGCCTCGCAAGAGTCTGTGCAACTGGCGCCGATGGCCAGAGGGCAAAAAAGAGGCGCATGCCAGTCGAAAGTCAGTCAGCGCTCACTTCTTCGCGTGCGCCGGACGGAAGGCTTTGCAGAAGAGCGGATCGGTTTCCAGCCACGCACCATCGATCAGATCGATGCAGTAGGGAATGGCCGGAAACACCGCCTGCAGACAGTCATCGATCGCAGAGGGCTTGCCGGGCAGATTGACGATCAGGCAACGGCCACGGATACCCGCGGTCTGCCGCGAGAGGATCGCAGTCGGCACGAACTTCAGCGACGCGGAACGCATCAGCTCACCGAATCCTGGCAGCATCTTGCTGCATACAGCTTCTGTCGCCTCCGGCGTCACATCGCGCAACGCCGGCCCGGTGCCGCCGGTTGTCACAACAAGGCTACAGCCCTCGCGATCGGCCATCTCGATCAGCGCCGCCTCGATCAGCGGCTGCTCGTCGGGGATCACCCGCGCGACGGCTTCCCAAGGGTTTCTCAGCGCACGCGTGAGCCACTCGTTAATCGCCGGCCCGCCCTTGTCCTCGTAAGCGCCACGGCTGGCACGATCGGACACCGTCAGGATACCGATCCGGGCCGGCGTCTTTTCATCCATGTTCGCTGTGTTCATGCTGCCCCCTTCGGGAAACCGGCCGCCGACTGATACAGACTGCCGTCGAGCAACTGCACCGAGACGGCATCTCCCGCCACGAGATTGCCACTTTCCGCCGGCACCACCAGAAGGCCGTCGGCACGAGCCATCGAGCAGAGATCGCCGCTGCTCTGTGAGCCAGTGGATGTCGCCAACAGCCGGCCATCGTGTTCCGTCGTCAGGGTGACCCGAATGAATTCCTCGCGACCCGGACGATGCTTTACCGCGTGCGCCAGCGTCGCCACAACGGTGCGCCGGAACAGTGCGGGGTGCCCCATCCGCCGGCGCAGCAGCGGCAAAACAAATTGTTCGAAGCAGACCATGCTCGACACGGGGTTGCCAGGCAGGCCGAAGACCTGTGTGCCACTGCGCGTACCGAAGGCCAGCGGATGTCCCGGCTTCATCTCGACCCGCCAGAAATGCATGGTCACGCCGAGCGACTCAAGCGTCGGCCGCACGTGGTCGTGCACGCCAACCGAGGATCCGCCGGAAACCAGCAGAACGTCGTATTCCAGACCCTGCCGGAGAAAAGCGGCGAGATCCTCCGGGTCGTCCCGTGCGATACCGAGGCGCACCGGCTCGATGCCGAGCGCCTGCAGCTGCGCCATCAGCGCATGGCTGTTCGATTCGGGGATCTTGTCGGCGTCGAACGGCGCCTCCAGCGCTTCGAGTTCGTCGCCGCTCGACAGGATCGCCACCCGCGGCCGCCGATAAACATTGATACGGGCCCGCTTGACGGTCGCCAGCAGGCCGATCACCCCCGGGGTAATTTCCGCGCCAGCGTGCAGCACGACGTCGCCAAGGCGCATGTTTTCGCCGCGCACACGGATATCGTTGCCGGCCTTGACCGGCACGCTGATCTCCACGCTGTCGTCGGTAAGCATCCGTGTATCCTCTACGCGGATCACCGCATCGGCGCCGGATGGCACCGGAGCACCAGTCATGATGCGTGCGCACTGGCCGCTGGCCACCGTCTTCGTCGGCAGGTCACCGGCCTTGATGTCCTCAATGACGGTCAATAGGACACCGCCAGTCGACAAGTCGGTGCTGCGTACGGCAAAGCCATCCATCGCTGAAACATCATACGGCGGCTGATCGCGATTCGCGCGCACCTCCTCCGCGAGCACACGGCCGAGCGCCCGCTCGAGCGGAATCTCTTCACTAGCGCCGATGGTTGCATAGCCCAGCACGCACGCTTGCGCCGCACCAACCGACAGATTTTCGTTCTCGCTCACTGCTTCACCTCATTTTCATGGCGCCTCGCCGCAGCCAGATCGGACGGCGTGTCGAGGTCAAAAAAACTGTGCAGACCGGGATCGATCGCCAGCAGTTCGCCTTCATCGACAAGGCAGACGCGCAGCTGTTCCATCAGCGCGCGCAGACTGTGTCGGCCAGGCGCATCAAGCAGCGTCCGGACCACCGACAGCGCATTTGTTGCATAGTAGGCGGCCAGCGGCTGCGGGAATCCTCCAATCATCGGAACGACCGCCTGATATCCCTCACGGCGCGTGGCCAGTTTCCGGATCATCGCCGGATGCATGAAGGGCATGTCGGCCGCGACGGCAAAGACCCAGGGGGTACTCGCCGCCGCCAGGCCGGCACACAGCCCGGCCAGCGGTCCGCCGGCGGGATGAGCGTCGCAAACCTGCGGCACGGCAACGTCGGCGCGTGGCGTACGCACACTGACGACAACCCGCGGGAAAACGCCCTGCAGCCTCCCGAGCACGCGCTCAAGCAACGTCGTCCCGCCGAAGTCCAGCCCGGGCTTGTCCACGCCCATCCGGCGCGACTCGCCACCGGCAAGCACCAGCCCCGTGCAATCGGAGATCACGGCGCGCGGGAGAGCAGGAATTCGGCCACCCCGGCCGCATCGTCGAGCGTGAAGTGCGGTAGCTCGGGATAGACCTCGGGGCAGTCGGTGACGATGGCGATCAGCCCGTCCTCGATGGCGCAGCGCGGCGACTTGCCGTTGGCGCGGCGCAGCACTTCGATCTTTGGCCCCGTAGCAAGCGAGAAGCCTTCGGCCAGCACCACGTCGGCTTCGCCAAGAAAGCGCTCGGCCAGTTGATGCGGCTCGCGCCGATCAACGGCATCGGCGACCAGCTGCAACGCCTTGGTGGTCACCAGCATGCTCATGTCTGCACCGGCATTCTTGTAGCGCCAGCTATCCTTGCCTTCGCTGTCGAGCTCGACCTTGTGATGCGCATGCTTGATCGTCGCCACGCGCTTGCCTCGATCGGTCAGCTGCGGAATGAGCTTTTCGACGAAGGTCGTCTTGCCGGAATTGGAGTGGCCAACGAAGATGAATACGGGAGGGGTCATAGGGATCCTCAGGGATGCGGCGTTACCCACGCGTCGCCGCTCGGCGTGATTTCCTTCTTCCAGATCGGCACGCGCTCCTTCAGCTCGTCGATCAGCCAGCGGCAAGCGTCCAGCGCCGGGGCACGATGTTCGGCGCCTGCGGCGATGAAGACGATATTGTCACCGGCGCGGACCGTGCCCAGCCGATGCACGATGCGTGCATCGATCAGACTGAAACGGTCGATGGCTTCGGTGCGCAGCTTCTGCAGCTCGGCCAGCGCCATCGGGCGATAGGCGTCGAAGCCGATCTCGCAGACTTCGCGTCCTTCCGAAAAGTCGCGCGCGCAGCCGAGAAAGGTGGCTATACCGCCCATGCGGGAAGAACTGGCGCGTAGCGCACGGATTTCGTCGTCCTGCGAAAAGTCCTCCAGTTGCAGTCGTACCGCGTCACCCATTTCAACCTCCGGAAAAACGCGACATGAAGACGACTTCCGCACCATCGCTTAGTGGCGTGCGCGCATCATCACACACCCGTTCGCCGTTAACCGCGGTGATCGAGACCAATGCGAACGCTTCGGGATAACGCGGCTGCAGTTCATCACGCACGTCCTGCCAGCACAGCCCCTCGCGAAACGGCACGTCGATCTGGCGTTCGCCGATGCGGTCGGCCACCGGGCCGAAGAACAGGGCGGTAATCATGAACTCGCTCCAACGGCCCCATCGCGCCGCCACACACCGCTCTTGCCGCCACGCTTCTCGTCGAGTTGAACGTGTTCGATGCGCATGCCGCGGTCGACGGCCTTGCACATGTCGTAAATCGTGAGCAACGCGGCACTCACAGCGCACAATGCCTCCATCTCGACGCCGGTCTGACCAACGCAGGTCGCCGTCACCGTTGCCGTGATGCCAACGCAGCCATCATCGTCGGCATCGGCGATTTCAGCAAAAGCCACCTCGACCCCAGAGAGCGGCAGCGAATGGCACATCGGAATTATCTCCGGCGTCCGCTTCGCGGCCATCACGGCGGCGACGTCGGCCACCGCAAGGACGTTGCCCTTGGCAATCGTGCCTGCGCGAATGCGCGCCAGCGTCGCGGGCTGCATGCGCAACACACCGCTGGCAACAGCAACGCGACGGGTTTCGTCCTTGCCGGAAACATCAACCATGCGTGCCCGGCCGGAGTCGGAAAAATGAGTTAGATCCTGCGTTTCGTTCAAGGCCATCCCTGTCTGGCGGCATTCAGCCGCCGATATACGACATTTCGATTTTTCTGATCGGCCGCACCGTCGCGGCGTGGCGCAGCTGCGAATAGCGGTCGCCCCGACGCGACCAGAGTGCAACGACTCGCTCGCGCAGCAGTGAATCGCTTTCACCACCGCGCAACGGACTGCGCAGGTCGTACCCCTCGGTAGCGAAGAGGCAAGTATAAAGGCGGCCGTCGGTCGAAAGACGCAGACGGCTGCATTCGTGACAGAACGCCTGAGTCACCGAGGCGATCACACCGATCTCGCCACCGCCGTCGGCGAACGCCCAGCGCTTGGCGACTTCGCCAACGTAGTTCGGATCGACAGGGCAGAGCGGATGCTCCTGGTCGATCCGCGCCAGGATTTCCTGTGCCGTAACCACGTCGTCGAGTCGCCAGCCGTTGGTCGTACCGACGTCCATGAATTCGATGAAGCGCAGGATGACACCGCTGTTCCGGAAGTACCGCACCAGCGGCAGGATCTCGCCCTCGTTGACACCGCGCTTGACCACGGTATTGACCTTGAGCGGCGCGAGGCCGACGGCCTGTGCCGCGGCAATACCGTCAAGCACCCGGCCGACGGCCACACCGGAGTCGCTCATCTGCCGGAACACTTCCGAACTCAGTGCGTCAAGGCTGACGGTCAGCCGCGTCAGGCCAGCATCCTTCAGGCTGCGCGCCTTGGCGGCAAGCAGCGTACCGTTGGTAGTCATGGCGATTTCGACGGGTTGACCTTGGTCGTCCTCAAGCAGTGCGAGCTGTTCGATCAGTCGCTCGACGCCGTGGCGCAACAGCGGTTCACCGCCGGAAAGGCGCAGCTTGCGCACCCCGAGCCCGACGAACAGCCGCGCCAACCGGGTGATCTCCTCAAAGCTGAGCAGTTCTGCACGATGCAGAAAAACGAAATTCTTGCCAAACACCTCGCGCGGCATGCAGTAGGTGCAGCGCATGTTGCAACGGTCCGTCACCGAAATGCGCAGATCGCGCAGCGGGCGACAAAGGGAATCAGCGATGGGGGGAAACGCCTCGCTCAATCTGTGCTCCGGGCAAAAGTCGGGAGGGCAGCGAAAGCATACGCAATACCGCGCCCCGAGTCACGTGGACCCGGCTCGCCCATTGACGGTTCCCCGCCTCAGTTATCCTTTCCCTTACCCAGGGGCGCCGGATGGAAAATTTCCTGCGTCGCACCGCCCTTCTCGGCACCGATCGACTGCTCGACGTTCGGCAGGCGATGGGCAATGCCCTTGTGGCAATCGATGCAGGTCTGTCCTGTATTCAGCCCTTCCTGATGCACTTCCGCCGCGCGGCGGCTCTGCTTCGCATAGTCGAAGCTCTGATCATCGTGGCAGCTGCGGCATTCGCGCGAGTCGTTCTCTTTCATGCGAACCCAGACGGCTTCGGCCATTTCCAGGCGTCGCGCCTCGAATTTCTCCGGGGTATCAATGGTCCCGAGGATGTTGTGATAGACGTCCTTTGACGCGCGCAGCTTGGCGACCATCTTCGGTCCAAACGATTTTGGCACGTGGCAGTCCGGGCAGCTCGCCCGCACGCCGGTGCGGCTCGACGCGTGCGTGGTCAGCCGGTACTCATCGAAATTTATCTTCATCTCGTGGCAGGAGATGCAGAACTCCTCGGTATTCGTCGTTTCCAGCGCATGATTGAAACCCACCCAAGCCACAACGCCAGCGACGAACAGCAACCCTACGCCGATCCAGCCCGTCGCATGGATGCGCCGCAACAGGCCAGCGGCCACTCCTTTGATCTTGTCCATTCTCATGTCCGCTCCCCTTCCAGCGTCCTAGCGCAAACCCGCGCCCGGCTTGAACGTATTGCCCACCAGCGCCTTAGCGTCGGTCTGCGAAACATGACACTGGTTGCAGAAGTAGCGGTTCGGCGACACGCTGGACATTTCGGCGCCCTCGCGCGACTTGAAGTGCGTGATCGAGATCTTCGTCGCCTTGGCTGCGGATGCCCGCGACCAGGCGTGGCAATCCATGCACTTGTTGAATTCCTTGCTGACAATGTAGTTCTCGATGGTGTGCGGAATCAGCGGCGGCTGCTGAACGAAATCGCGTGGCAACGGTGAAGTATCCGGTCCGTAGCGCGTCCCGTCCCCTGACGGCCCAATCGCATTGATATCCGAACCTCCTCGCAGGCTCTGCAATTTCACCGGCTCGAATTTTTCCGCGCCCGAAACGGGCAAGGAAAACGCCAGAAACAGGCTCATTGTGGCAGCCCATGAGAAGGCTAAATGGCGGGCGAAACGGGGGGTATCAGGAAAGGTGGGCTGGCTCATCACGCGCTCCTCTGGTCGAATCGGTGGGTCATCTTGAAAACCTGGCGGTCGCATACGTCGATGCAACGGCCGCAGTTGGTGCAGTCTCCGGAGAGAATCAGCGGGTGCGTCTGCCCGGCCTGTTTCAGCGCCGGCCGGATCACCTGCGGCTCCGGGCAAACAACGAAACAATCCATGCAGTCGTCGCATGCTTCGCGCCGCGCGGCCGAAACGCGGATCAGCGAGGTACGGCCGAGCAAGCTGTAGAACGCGCCGACCGGGCACAGATGGCCGCACCAGCCGCGACTGGCGATCAACAGGTCGTAGGCAAAAAGGCCGGCAATCGCCAGCAGTGATCCCCACAACCCGAAAATCAGCGCCCGGTGCAGCAGGGAGACGGGGTTCACCCACTCCCAGACCAGGACACCGGAGACGGCGGTGCTGAACAGCACGCCGGCGAGCAGCCAGTAACGCGTATTGGCGTCAGGCACGCGGCCGGTCTTGATACCCAGTTTGCGTCGCGACCAGGCTGCGGCATCGGTCACCATGTTCACCGGGCACACCCAGCTGCAGAACACGCGCCCGCCCACCAACAGATAGAACACCAGCACGATCGCCGCACCGGTCAGTGCCGTCGTGTAGGGCCAGTGTCCGGCAACCATTGTCTGCAGGACCAGCAGCGGGTCGGACAACGGGATGGTGTCGAAGACCAGCGAGGCCGAGAGGTTACCCTTCAGCACCCAAACACCGAGCCACGGCCCGGAGAGGAACAGTGCCAGGATCGTCAGCTGACTCGCGCGGCGCAGCAGCAGCCAGCGATTGCGGGCAATCCAGGAGCGGGGTTGCTGTGTGACCTGGCTTTCTGGCGTGCTCATGGCTTCCACCGAGAGTCAAGCGTTCCAGCCTTGGCTGGAGCGGCAGCAGGAACATCCGACGCGAACGGAGCCGCCGGCGCTGTTGGTGCAACGACGGTCTCGGTCGCCGATCGGCCGGCCGTGGTGCCCTCAAAGCCGCGCACCGGCAGCTTGATCTGGTCGCCGATCAGCGACTCGCCCTGCCGCGCCTTTTCCTCCCAGCCCTTGCGGTAATGCGCAGGCAACGCGCCCTGCGCCAGATTGCGCGGGAAAACCTTGATCGCCGGTTCCGGCAGAACGCAGGACTTCTCGCACTTGCCGCAGCCGGTGCAGGCATAGGAATGAACCGTCGGCAGCAGCAGCGCGTGTCGGTCCGAGCGCGGGTTGTGACGCAATTCCAGCGTGATCGCCTTGTCGATCACCGGGCAGACGCGATAACAGACATCGCAGCGCAGGCCGAGGAAGTTCAGGCAATTCTCCTGATCGACCAGCACTGCGAGACCCATGCGCGCCTGCGTAATGCTGGTCAGCGCATGGTCGAGCGCGCCGGTCGGACAGGCCTTGACGCACGGAATGTCCTCGCACATCTCGCACGGAACGGCGCGCGCGGTGAAATACGGCGTGCCTGTCGCCACCGGGTCCCCGAGGTCGGAAAGTTTCAGCGTGTCATACGGGCAGTCGCGCACGCACAGCCCGCAGCGCACGCAGGCGGCAAGGAAGTCATCCTCGGCCAGTGCGCCGGGCGGCCGGATCGCCTGCGGCGGCAAAGCCGACGCCTGCCGCGCCACCAACCCTGCGCCGAGCGCCAGCAGGCAGCCGCCGCCGGCCGCGGCGGCGATGCCGTTGATGAACTTGCGCCGTGCCAGCGACGCCGGCGATTCGGCGGCGCTGGTTCGTCCGGCACTATTCGTTCGCAGGGCCACGATCAAATTTCTCGGCTAACTGCCCTACGCGCGCACAACCTTCACCACGGCCTTCTTGAAGTCCGTTTCCTTAGAAATAGGGCAGGTGGCATCAAGGATCAGCTTGTTCACCAGCCGCGATTCGTCGAAAAACGGCACGAAGATAAGGCCTACCGGCGGCTTGTTGCGGCCCTTGGTCTCGATGCGCGCGGTCATCTCGCCGCGCCGTGAAATGACCTTGACCAGCATGCCGCGCTGCAGCTTGCGCTTCTTGGCGTCGTCCGGATGCATGAACACCTGCGCTTCGGGAACCGCCTTGTGCAGTTCCGGGACGCGGCGTGTCATCGAGCCGGTGTGCCAGTGTTCCAGCACGCGACCGGTACACATCCACAGGTCGAATTCCTTGTCCGGCATCTCCGGCGGTTGCTGGTACGGCAGCGCGAAGATGTTGGCCTTGCCGTCCTTGTTGCCGTAGAACCGCAGCCCTTCCCCGGCCTTCACGTACGGATCGTAGCCTTCACGGAACCGCCACAGCGTCTCCTTGCCATCAACAACCGGCCAGCGCAGGCCGCGCGCCTTGTGATACATGTCGAACGGCGCCAGATCATGGCCGTGGCCGCGACCGAACTGAGCGTATTCCTCGAACAGCCCTTTCTGGACGTAGAACCCGAACGCCTCGGATTCGTCGTTGGTGTAATCCTTGATGGCGTGCGCGTTGACCTTCTGCAGCTCGTCCTTGCCAAACTTGTTGACCACGCCGTTGGAATACAGGACGTCATACAGCGTTTTTCCCTTGTATTCCGGCTTCTTCTCGAGCAAGGCGGCAGGCCAGACCTCTTCTACCTTGAAGCGCTTGGAAAACTCGATGTATTGCCAGAGGTCGGATTTCGACTCGCCCGGCGCCTTGACCTGCTGCCGCCAGAACTGCGTGCGCCGCTCGGCATTGCCGTAGGCGCCTTCCTTCTCCATCCACATCGCGGAAGGGAGCACCAAATCGGCGGCCAACGCCGAGACCGTCGGGTAGGCATCGGAGACAACGACGAAGGCGTCCGGATTACGCCAGCCCGGATAGATTTCCTGGTTGATGTTCGGCCCGGCCTGCATGTTGTTGGTCGTCGTCGTCCAGTAGCACTTGAGCTTGCCGTCCTTCAACGCGCGGCTCTGCGCCACGGCGTGCAGGCCGATCTTTTCGTTCAGCGTGCCTTCCGGCAGTTGCCAGAGCTCTTCTGTGTGCTTGCGGTGTTCCGGGTTGGTCACCACCATGTCGGCCGGCAGGCGATGGGCGAAGGTGCCAACCTCCCGCGCCGTGCCGCAGGCCGACGGCTGGCCGGTCAGCGAGAACGGCCCGTTGCCCGGCTCGGAGATTTTTCCGACCAGGAGGTGCACGTTGTAGATCATGTTGTTCACCCACGTGCCGCGGGTGTGCTGGTTGAAGCCCATCGTCCAGTAGCTGACGACCTTCTTTTTCGGGTCGGCGTAGAGCTCGGCGAGGCGCTGGAGTTTTTCCGGCGACACGCCCGAGAGTTTGGAGACCTTCTCCAGCGTGTATTCGCTGACGAACTTCTTGAACTCTTCGAACGTACTGGGCTTCGATGCATTCGCATTGCCCTTCGGCTTGCCGTCAGGCCCCGGATAGCCATTGGATTTGGCATCCTTCTCCAGCGCGTGTGTCGGACGCAGGCCGTAGCCGATATCCGTCTCGCCCATCTTGAAATTGACGTTGCGTTTGACGAACTCCTCGTTGACCTTGCCGCTCTGGATGATGTGGTTGCAGATGTAGTTGAGGATTGCGAGGTCAGTCTGCGGTACGAAGATCATGCCGTTGTCGGCGAGTTCGAAGCTGCGCTGCTCGAAGGTGGAGAGCACGTGTACTTCCACGTCGGTCTTGGTCAGGCGGCGGTCGGTGATGCGCGTCCACAGGATCGGATGCATCTCGGCCATGTTCGAGCCCCACAGGACGAAGGAATCGGCCTGCTCGATGTCGTCATAGCATCCCATCGGCTCGTCGATACCAAAGGTGCGCATGAAGCCCGCGACGGCCGAGGCCATGCAGTGGCGCGCGTTCGGGTCGATGTTGTTGGAACGGAAGCCGGCCTTGAACAGCTTGGCCGCCGCGTAGCCCTCGAAGATCGTCCACTGTCCGGAACCGAACATGCCGACGCCGGCCGGGCCGTCGGACTTCAACGCGGCCTTCCACTTCTCGGCCATGACGTCGAAGGCCATGTCCCAGGAAATCGGCGTGAAATCGCCTTCCTTGTCGTACTTGCCGTTCTTCATGCGCAAGAGCGGCTGCATCAGGCGGTCCTCGCCGTACATGATCTTCGACAGAAAATAACCCTTGATGCAGTTAAGTCCGCGATTCACCTCCGAATCCGGATCCCCCTGCGTCGCCACGATGCGCCCGTTCTGAACACCGACCAGCACGGCGCAACCCGTGCCGCAGAAGCGGCAGACGCCTTTGTCCCAGCGCACGGCGGTACTCGTCGCGCCCTTCTGCTGGGCGACAGCAGGCAGCGCGACCCCTGCGCTCGCAGCCGCGGCGGCAATTGCCTGGGTTTTGATGAATTCGCGTCGGTTGATTGTCATGACTGAGCCTCCTGGCAGGGCAAATTCCTCGATGTCGGGATAATGGTTATCGGGATGGGGTTATCGGAATACTCGTAAGCCAGTGTCGCTGCGAGCACCTGCGGCACGCGGTGGACGGCGATCAGCGTGTCCGACATGGCCGCGCCGGGTACGTCTTCGACGGTGACGATCAAATGCCCGTCAGCGGACATCTGGTGGCACTCGACGCCGGGCAGCAAGTTAAGCGCCGCTTCAGCCTCGGCTCGTGTTTCGGGACGAATGCGCAATACCAGGCTGGCGATGTTCATGACAACTCCGCGGAAAGAAGGGGAGGACGCGCCACGCGCGTGATGGCGCCAACGGGACAGGGAGACAGGCAGGCGCCGCAGCCCGTGCATGCAAAGTGGTCGACCTCGGGAAGAGAGACTCCGCCGAGCACCGGCCGAAAACGGATCGCCGCGCTCTCGCAAAGTTCTCCACAGACGCGGCACTCGACGCGCAGGTGGGCAAGACACCCCTCTGCAATCTGAATGGAGAAAGACCACGGCACGGCCGCCAGTTCGCGAGCGATCGCCGTCGTCGAACAGGCATCCGAGCATTCGCCGCAGAACGTGCAGGACGCCGTCGTGAAGTCGGCGACCGGGTAACCGCCATCACCGCGCTTCAACAACCCGGTTGGGCAAGCCGCTACGCAATCGTTGCAACGCGTACAGGCGTCGACGAACACCGCCTCCGGCATGCTCCAAGGCGGCCGAAATGGCGCTACACGCGTACGACTGCCAAAAAAGCGGCGACGGGCCAAATCCATGATTCACGAGACCTCACGATGAATCAGCAATCTACCCGTCAGATTAGATGGAAACTTTGATTTTTGCTAAAAATCAGGGCCCATCGCAGTCGCTACCAAAATCTCAGGAAAGTCCGGCGCCAAAAAAGATGACGTCATGCTTCACTGCCTCCGCCCAGGCGAGCGGCATGCGCCATGTGGATAGCCAACCCGGAAAATCCTCTGCTGGCATCGGCCGGCCGATGCCGTAGCCTTGCGCGTAGTCGCAACGGCAACGGATCAGAGGCTCTCCGTGAGCAAGCGTTTCGACGCCTTCGGCGACGACCTGCCGGCCAAGGGTATGCGCCATTCCGACAATACTCTCGACAAGCGCACGATCATTCGTGTTCTCAAGCATGTCGCACACGAATGATCGGTCGATCTTGACTTGCCTAGCCGGCAATTCCCGCAGATAGGTCAGCGAGGAATACCCGGTTCCGAAATCATCCAGTGCAAAGTTGACGCCGAGTTCCATGCAGGCATGGATGCGCGCGGCAATCTCGCCGATGTCTTCCAGAGCAGTCGTCTCGACCACTTCAAGCTCGAGCATGGCAGGATCGAAGCCCGGATGGACTTCAAGGATGCCGCGCAGCTTCTCGACAAAGTCGGGACGCTGCAAATGTGCTGAGAAGAGATTGACGCTGATCCGCATGCTTACGCCCTGCGCACACCAGCGTTGATGTTGTTGCAACGCCTCGTGGATGATCCACTCGCCGACCGGCAGGGTCAATTCCGAGGATTCAATCACCGACAGGAAGTCTGACGGAAGCAACAGGCCGCGTTGCGGGTGCTGCCAGCGCAGGAGCGCCTCAACCCCGATCACCTGCCCGCTGCGCAGAGCGACCTTCGGCTGATAATGCAGCCGAAATTCCCCCTGCTGCAGCGCCTCGACGAGCCGATCGTAGTGCGCCTGACGTTCTCGCAGGAAGCGCTCGCTTTCGAGATCGAAAAACTGCATGCGGTTTTTTCCGTTGCGCTTGGCTTCGTACATGGCTTGATCGGCCTGACGCAACAGTGCGTCCGGCTCGTCGGTGGTCCCCGAAGGATAGAGCGTGACTCCAACACTGAGAGCGATTTTCAACCGAGCCGTGCCGATGGTGCACGGCTCGCTGACGATTCGGATCAGCCGTGACACAGCCTCGCAAGCACCCACCTCGTCATCGAGATCACTGAAAAGCACCACGAATTCGTCGCCGCCGAGCCGGGCAACGGTATCGTTGGCACGGATACAGTGACGCAGGCGCAATGCAACTTCGACCAGCAACTGGTCGCCAACAACGTGCCCCCAACGATCGTTGAT
Organism: Propionivibrio sp.; assembly: GCA_003249625.1. The sequence goes on from QKII01000065.1 coordinate 15,725, forward strand.
TTCCTTGAATCCATCGAGATCGAGACAGCAGACGGCCAACCGAAGGCGGCCTTTACGCCGACATTCAACCATCGCCTGGCGCACGCGTTCCGAGAGCAGCGCGCGATTCGGCAGGCCGGTCAACTCATCATAGAAAGCCATCCGCTGAAGGCGCTCGTGACTTTGTGCAAGAGAGAGGGCATCCCGGCGCTGTCGTTGCCACTGGCGATAAACAAGCACGGCGGCACCATTGACGATCAGCAGAAAAAAGCCGAGCAATCCTGCAAGACTCCACGTCGCCTGCCGCCAGCCTTCCAGCGCATCGTCCCGTGAAATGCCGGCAACCATATGAACGGGTGCATTACTCAGGCGCCTGAAACTGTAGATACGCTCGACGTTATCAAAGCGGGAAACGGCATGAAAAACTGCCTGCGTCTTTCCGTCCGCCACGAACCGCTTCAGCTGCGGCAAAATTTTTGCATCGTCGTTGCCAGAAACCCGCTCCACCGTAGGTGCCGGAACCCGTGTAATGAATTCCAGATCCGCGTTGCGCAGGGTCAATGCACCGTTGGGGCCGATGCCGAACCCGCCAAGTTCGCGCTCCAGGTACGCCAAAGGCAACGGCACGGACACAATGCCTGCAAAAGCGCCGTCTGACGAATGAAATGACCGCGCCAGCATCAGGATTGGCTGCCCCGACAATCGACTGGTCAAAGGTCCGTAAATCAGAAGCCCCTTGCGTTTCCCTGACTTGAGATCCAGGAAATATTCGCGATCTGCGATGGAAAACCGCGCCGGCGTATCGCCATCGTGAGCCACGACATTTCCCTCTCTGTCGGTCACGCTCCAGGCTTCCGCTTCCGGGAGGAGAGAATGCTGTTGCTCGATCTGCGCCTGCAACGCCACTCGATCGGCACGCGAAGACGATGGCGGCGCACCCCGGTTGAGCTGCGCCACAACAGTCCTGAGCGAGAGGTCGATCTTGTTGAATTCGTTGCTGAGATTCAGATCGACAGCGAGGGCGATATTCTGTCCGTGGACCTCGGCATCCCGGAGTGTTTGCTCATACAGATGCCAAAGGACGACGACGGCAACGACAATGGCAACAACGTTGACCGAAATCAATGCCCCAAGCAACCTTTTGCGCGGGAGATGAGCATCGTCGTGCGCCACACTCCCGTCCGGCATAGCCGAGGGCAAAATCGACGGCCGTATTTCTTCGAGTTCAGCGGCCATCCCATGCCCCACTCATCAGTCCGGCGAGTTGCATCCTCTGCTCTGCGCCATCGACACGCGCCTCTTGGCGCAGGCGATGACGGCGGTTCCGCTCCTCCTGGCTCGGAACCGCCGCTTTGGGAGCATTGAGACCGGGTCCCGCGACATGCACCGGCGACATCTGTCCCTTGCACGAGCGGCACCATTGCACGATGTGGATGCGCGCCATTCCGGGCGCACTTCGTTTGGTCTCGTCGATCCGCGTAGGTTTGACGTCGTGATTGTCTCCAGCACTGCAAAGCGGTGTCGAAAAACGCCCATTGACCTTGCGCCATCCGCTTACATGGATCAGCCTGCATGCTCTGAGCGTCCGGAGGTAGCCCCCACATGCCAAGGTTGATACACCGACAAAGGCCTGCGCTGCAATATCAACTACTGCAACGTTCGACTGATGTTCGAGTGCCTGAAGCACACGTTCGAGGGCCGGAGTGATCATTGCACGATGAAATCGGTAAAGAACACGTCCCGGACGCCGGTTTCCCGGGTCGCCCCGAAGACCTCGTTAAGCGAAGCACCGACGCGCTGCTGCAAATCACGTTTGCCTTCGACGGTAGCGACAGCATCAACCTCGGAATCTGACAGTTGCATAATTATGTGATGCATCAACTTCGGCCGAGCGGCTCCAAAATGTGCCGCCGCAACCTCATTTGCGTATTCAAGGACAACATCCGCCCTGAGAAAACGCATGCTTGCCGGTGTACGCCCGATGTTAACGAGAAAACTCATGGGCTTCTGAGCATCGGCATCCGCCTTTTTTTCTCCGGACGCCGATGACGGCAGCGAAACCATGGAAACCGCGATGATGACAAGGACACGTCGGGCAATGGAGAGATTTTTCACGTGAGAGGCCACAAGTCGCTTCGAGTAAGGAAAAGCGCCCGCCGACCGAACCGGTCAGTGGATGAGCAACGCCAACAATGAAGCGGCACCCGACCGGATCGCGAGATCGCCGTACCGGAACCCGGTCGCCGCGCACTGCGAAAAAAAAGCCCTCGAACCTTTTTGGCCGAGGGCTTTCTTCGATATACGCAGATGCGCGACATCCAGACGCGACAATCACGACGAACGCAAATCTTTCGCTATTGCGTCCGGCAACCCCGCTGCCATAGAAATGAATCTTTAGGCCGGTGGCTTTGCGTCCCTGCTTTTCAGTCAGGTATGCCCTTCAAAGGACGCATTCTACCCTTTGAACAACGGCGTCTCCAGTCCGGAAAATAGAATCGTTCGCAGAAAAATTTCAGTATCCGATTGCTGCACCCGCCGGCCGGCGCGGATCGTTGGCGCCGTAGATGAATCCTTCGCGCACCTTGCCAGATACCGCGCCATCGTTACCCGAACTGGCGGCCGCAACGCCAGCCGCCCCGGGCAAACCGTAGAGAATCACCTCGGCCGCGCCCCACGGCGTCTGCTCGGTCATCTTGTAGCCCATGACCTTGAGTTCCTTGAGGGTATCCGCCGACAGGCCGCGCGTTTCGTAAAACACCTCGTCTGGCAGCCACTGATGGTGAATGCGCGGGGCATCGACGGCTTCCTGAAGGGTCATGCCATGGTCAATAACGTTCAGTGCGGTCTGCAGCGTGATACTGATGATCCGCGAGCCTCCCGGTGAGCCGAGCACCATGAAGGTCTTCCCATCCTTGGTGATCAGCGTCGGCGACATCGACGACAGCGGTTGCTTCTTCGGCGCAATGGCATTGGTCGCCCCCTGCACGAGGCCGTAGAGGTTCTTCACCCCCTGCTTGACCGTGAAGTCGTCCATTTCGTTGTTGAGGAAGAAACCGGTTCCCGGTGCGATGACCACGGCGCCGAAGCGCCCATTGATCGTATAGGTCGTCGACACTGCGTTGCCGCTCTTGTCCACGATCGAGTAGTGCGTCGTCTCGGTGGATTCGTGCGGCACCTTGCCCGGCTTCACTTCGGTCGACGGCGTTGCCAGGTCGGTGATCTTCGCGCGGATCGCCTTGGCATACTCCTTGGAAAGCAGGCGGTCGAGCGGATTCTTCACAAAGGCCGGATCGCCAAGATAGGTGTTGCGGTCCATGTAGGCATGGCGCATCGCCTCGGTCATCAAATGGACGGTCTCGGCCGAATTGAAGCCGGTACTCGCCAGATCGTAACCTTCAAGCGTGTTCAGGATCTGGCACATCGTCGTCCCGCCCGAGCTCGGCGGTGGTGCGGAATGGAACACGTAGCCCCGGTAATCGCAGGTCACCGGTGCGCTTTCGGCAACGGAATAGCCAGCAAAATCCGCTGCTGTCAGGATGCCACCGCCCTTCTTCGCCGCCGCCTCTACGGCTTGCGGAATCCGCCCCTTGTAGAAGGCGTCCGGGCCGGCTTTGGCGATCGCTTCCAACGTCCGTGCCAAATCCTTCTGCACCAGGCGATCGCCAGGCTGCAGAGGCGAACCATCCTTGCGCAGGAAGATCCGGGCCACTTCCGGATTCTGTTTGAAGCGCTCGATCGTCGTGTCGAGGATGTCGGTATCCGCCCGGGCAAGGACGAAACCTTCGCGCGCCAGCCGGATCGCCGGCGCCATCACCTTCTCGCGGCTCAGAGTGCCGTACTTCTTCAGCGCTGTATCGAGTCCGAGCACCGTGCCCGGCACACCGACGGCCAGATAACCGTACAGGCTGGCGTTCTTGACGACATTCCCCGCGGAATCGAGGTACATGTTCGCCGTCGAGGCTGTCGGCGCTTTCTCGCGAAAATTGAGGAATACATCGCGTCCGTCGGCAAGATGGATTGTCATGAACCCGCCGCCACCGATATTGCCGCAACAGGGATTGACCACCGCCTGCGCATAACCCACAGCTACAGCTGCGTCGACGGCGTTGCCGCCCGCCTTGAGAATATCGACACCGACCTTCGACGCCAGATGCTGTGAAGTGACGACCATGCCGTTTCTGGCCTCTACCGCCGGCAG
>QKII01000068.1 GCA_003249625.1 Propionivibrio sp.
GAAACGTCTGCCAGATGGACCCACTGGCGGTGTGAGTGCTTGAACTCGGCGAGCTTCTTGCCGTCGGCGAAGAGGATCTGGGACGGGCGCTCGGTGCTGGCTTTGCGGATGTCGCTGATGGCGGGGGTCAGGGGTACGAGTGCGGCGACGTAGATCAGGAAGAAGGCCATTGGAACGGCCAGGGCAAGCTTCAGGTCGCGCCGTGTCAGCTGCTGCAGGCGTGCGACGAGACGTGCAATGGAAGGGGAAAGGGATTCGCTCAGTCGCGAAGGCTGTCGCATGAGTTGCGATCGCTATTGGTAGCTGTCACGGGGGTCAAGTGCGCATTTTCTCGAATGCACTTTCGAGCCGGTCGAGAAAACCGCCGTCCGCGTGGTAGCGACGCACCCATTCCGGGTCGGGGAGATGTGTTGTGCTTCCCTCGTACACGGCGCGGCGCAGGGAATCTGCGACTTCGTTACGCTGCTCCGGACGGCTTTCCGGGATCAGGGCGACAGCCGCGGCGATGGCGGCGCCGAGAGGAGCGCCTGCTTGGCCAATGTGGATCGCTGGACGATTCCAGATCGCAGCGACGCGACGCATGATTTCTTTGCTTCCCGACGGGCCGCCGCAAACGCTGATCGGATCGCTTCGGCTGCACTGTCCGCCTACCCGGCATCCGTGGCGAAATACCAGCCCGAGCGCGCTATCGACGATAGCCGGGTAGTCGTTGATGAAATCATCGGGCTTGCTGTCCAGCCGGACGACGTTCGGATTGGCGGAGATGGCAGGGAAGGACTCGGCATCCGGGTGCCAGAAGCGCAGGCGACTGCCGGGCGGCATGCCGGCGAGTGCAGCTTCGCTGGCGGCGTAATCCTTTGCGTTGAGACCATGCAATTTGCGCATGCGATCCAGTGTCAGTGCGCCGTTGGTGCGGCACGCCAAATTGAACGGACGTCCGAGCGCATCGTACATGGCATTTGCCTCTCCAAAGGGGTCAACCTCGCCGCCTGGCGTCGGGATCATGTACACAAAGCTTGTGCCCAGGCTGAGCAGGCTGTCGCTGGCCAGGACTTTCGATTGGGGGTTGTCGCCGGATCCGGCAATGATTCGGCAATCCGGGTGGAATCCGTACTTTTCCTGGAAGTAGGCGGCGACGTTGCCGACGACGGCTAGCGGGTGGGCTATGGCTGGCAACTTGTCGACGAGGGCGCGGGGGCCTCCGGGCAGGTCGTTGGCGGCGGCATCGATCAGTGCTTCATCCCAGGTGCGCCGCGTGTAGTTCATCAGGCCGGTCCCGCAGGCGTTGCCGAAGTCTAGCGGAATGGCACAATTGCCTGCGAGCAGGGCGGGAATCAGGCTTGAGATCTGCACGATGTGGCGGGTTGCCGTATAGGCCGCGGGGTAACGCAGCGCGAGCTTGCGGTGGGCCAACACTGAGCTGCGCAGTGGCATGTCGCTGCCGGTACGAGCGATCAGCGCGGCCGTACCGCCGATCCGTGCCCGGATGAGCTCCGCTTCGGTCGCCGTATTGGCCGTCTTCCATATCGGTGCACCGCCGTAGGCGAACACGTCGGAGAGTGCTGTGGTGAGAGTGGCGGACGGGTTTTTCGTGCCGCCCGGCACGCGCAGCGACTGGAAGGCGGAAGCTGCCTTGTCGTTGAGGTAAACGTGGCCGTGTTGCTGGCCCGACGTGTTGATCGCGGTGATGGCGGTGGTGTCGATGCCGGCGGCCTTCATCTCGTCGAAAAGGGCATCGAGTGCGGCGAGGAAGAGGCGTGGCGGCTGTTCCGCCTCGCCGGGTTCTCGGGGCGGCAGGATGAGCGTGTCGTGTTCGAAGCCGAAGCCGAGCAGCCTGGGGTCGTCGCGGTACGCCAGTGAGCGTTGCCAGATGACGGCTCCCGTATCGATATTCAGCAATACGGCGCTCAGGCTCTGGGTGCTGGCGTCGAGGCCGAGGGTGGTGCGATCGGCGGGCGACATGGAGGCTCCTCGTTCTCTCTCTGGTTGCAGCGGGCTCGTACCGGCGTGGCTCAGCCGGAAAGCGCGATCATAATCGGAATCGCGCGGATGGGCATTGCAGTCTTTGCTTTGGCTTGTATTGCCCGCCTGGTCAACTCGCTGTGTTCCGTCGCCCGGAGGCCTGGAAGTGGCTGACTTCGTCAATCGTCCTGGTCGGGTGTCGAGGCAATCACGACGTCTATGCCGGCGCTCTTCAGCATGGAGAAATCTTCACTGCTGATTCCCGGGTCGGTGATCAGCGTGCTGATGCGTGACAGTGGCAGGGAGATGTGTCGGGCCTTGATCGAGAACTTGCTGCTGTCGGCCAGAACGACGACCTCGTCGGCGTGTTTTTGCAAATTGTCGACGGCCTTGACCACGCCGGGATGAGATTCCAGCAACCCTCCGCCGTTGATGCCTTGCGCACCGATGAAAAGCCGCGAAGCGTAGAAGTTGAGTTCCGGACCACCCGGTGAGTAGAGGATGCCCGGCTCGCGATGGAGTTCGCCGCCGGCCACGGTGAGATAACAGGCCCCCTGCTCAAACAGGCTGGCCGCCAGCGGCATGGAGTTTGTGCAAATTTTGACGCTTCGCTTGGCGAGGCGTTGTGCGAAAAGGAAGCACGAGGTTCCGCCGAGAACGATGATTGAATCACCGTCCTTGCAGAGTTTCTCGGCTTCGGCGGCGATCGCTTCTTTCTGGTCGATATGAATCAGCCGGTTGGTCTCGAACGGCTTGGCCGGGGTGTGTTCGGCGCTGCCGTCATTGGCGAGTGCGATTCCCCCGAAAACCTTGCGGACCTCTCCTGTGTCGTGCAGTTTTGCAATGTCACGGCGTATGGTGGCGGGGGAGGCGCCGAGAATTTCCGTCAGGTCCTTGACGGTGGCAAACTGGCGCTTGTTGAGAATGCCGACGATTTTTTCCCAGCGCTCTGACTCGTTCATCTTCCCGTTCCTGGCGTATTTTTGCGCGGAACCCGGCAAGGTAACCACCGTCACCGTGTCCAGCGCCTGGTTTGTATTGGCTTCCATGGCTGTGCAGTCGGCGTCCTTCTGTGTCGGGAATCGGTCAGAGTGGCCTGGTCAGGTACTGCCGGCTTCCGTGCCGGAAAGCGCAGATCGTGCGGGGGCGTACGTTATCACAGCGGATGCCTTTTGCCGTTGGCGCGATTTCCGGATTTCTGGACAGGAGAACTGACGAGACGTTTGCCCGGATGAGTGGGAAGTCTGCGGCCGCACGCCTCTGTGCAAGCGGCCGCAGGGTTGCCGCGGACGAGGTTAGCTCGCGAGGTGTCGCTGCAGGGAGGTGCTGATCGACTGGAGGATCAGGCAGCAAGACGTTGCACCGGCATCGAGGACGCCAATCGAGCGAGCCCCCAGGCGGGCGGAACGGCCGATCCGGGCTTGCAGACTCTTGGTCGAATCCTTGCCCTTCTCCGCGGCAACGCTCATCGCCTGCAGCGCATCGGCGAACGACGCGCCGTTCCCCACTGCATCGCGGAAAGCGTTGAGTGCCGGCACCATAGCGTCGATCAGCGTCTTGTCGCCGACCTGGGCATTGCCCATGCCTTGCACGTTGGCAACCGCCGCGGCGAGCGCTTCGCCGAACAAGGCGGCGTCAAGCCGGGCGTGCGGTTCGAGTGTGGTGACGAAGCCGAGGAAGAAGTTGCCGTACAGCGGACCCATCGAGCCGCCGATGTCGTCCATCAGGGCCTGCGATAGTTGCTCCAGCGCCTTCGGCAGGTCGTTCGCGGCCGCGCCCAGGGCGTCGAGCCGGGTGCCGCAGCCGGTAAACCCCTTGCTCATGTTGATGCCGTGGTCGCCGTCGCCGATGAGGCCGTCGATTTCCGACAGATAGGCGCGATTGGTGTTGATCGTGGTAATCAGATCGCGGACGACGTCGCCGGCGGTGGCCAGGGCGATGCTCGGGCCAGTGACAGACCGTGGTGCAGCAGCCGGGTTCACAGCAGCAGGCATCGCGGTTTCTGCTTTCACCGCGCCGGTGATGGAACCGCTGTAGGTACGCCCCGCGGCCATGTCGCCGGCCACCGTGATACCGACCGAATTGCACGGCGCTTGCAGGCAGCTTTCGAGTTCGTCATCGAGTTTCATCATCGTCAGCGTGACGCCCATCATTTCGAGCGACGTGAAGAGGTTGCCGACTTTGTTGAAAGTGACGGTGATGCCCTTGGCCTCCAGGCGTTTGGCGATTTCGCCGTAGAGGATATAGAGCTCCATGATCGGCGTGGCGCCAAGTCCGGAAACGAGGATGGCAACCTTGTCGCCCGACTGGAACGGCAGATCGGGCAGGACGACGTCGAGCATCAGGTCGGCCATTTCCGCGGCGGAGACCGTTTTGCGTACGTCGATGCCGGGCTCGCCGTGGTGGCCGATCCCGACCTCCATGTTGCCGTGTTCAATCGTGAAATTGGCGTGCCCGACCGCCGGAATGATGCATGCCGACAGACCGATGCCGATGCTGCGGGTGTTGTCGATGGCCTTCTGTGCCGCGGCGATCACTTCGTCGAGCGATCCGCCCTGGGCGGCCTTGGCGGCGCCAACCTTCCACATCAGTATTTCGCCGGCAACGCCGCGCCGCTTGGCTTCGTCGCCCTTGGGCGCCGACGGCACGTCGTCGTTGGCGACGACGGTTTTGACTGTGATGCCTTCGCGTTCGGCCATCGACATGGCCATCTTGACGTTCATGTTGTCGCCGGCATAGTTGCCGTAGAGGCAGGCGACGCCGGCGCCGCCGTTGGCCGCGCGCATCGCGTCGAGGAAGCTCTTGGCCGTCGGCGAGGAGAAGATCTCGCCGATGGCGACGGCGTCGACCATGCCGTCGCCGACGTAGCCGAGGAACGCCGGTTCGTGGCCCGAGCCGCCGCCGGTGACGACGCCGACCTTGCCGGCTTCCGGTGCGCGAACCCGTTTGACCACGCGTGAATTGTCCGTCCCAACGACCGCATCGGCGTGCGCCGCCAGCCAGCCCTTGAGCATGTCCTCAACCACAAGATCCGCATTGTTGATGATTCTGTTCATAGTCATGATGTGTGCAAGAGAGAGGTGAGAGGTTGGAGTGGAAAAACAACGACGGTGAATCAGTTCCCGAGCTCAGAGGGGCGGTGTTCTGCGGGGTTACCGGCCGTGTCGCAACGATCTGGCTGACACCTCATCCTCTGATTTTTGGGAAACGAAAATGAAGAATAGCTAATGATTTGTAGTAATCAAGAATTGCGAATTTTAAGCAGTATGATCGAATCAAATCACAAAATGATTGAGAAATACAGAAAAAAAGAGCTAAAACGATTTATGTGATCTTATATTTGATTGTTCTGTTGACATGCGAAATCGCCAGTTTCAGAATGGCCTCGTTCGTAGCAGGTTGTATGTCGAAGTAGCCTTTGCTCTCTTGCGAGGAAGAAGACTTTGGAAATTGCGCTTGTCCACGAGAAAAAACTTCGCGATCCGGTTGTCGCAAGCATGCGTTGCCGGACAGTCTCGATTCGCGACATTCGCCTGGAAGAGACACTGGGCGCCCGGGCGGCGTCGCGCATTTCGGTCGTCTCAACCATCCCGAAAATTTTGATCGTTGCCGAGGTGGACTCGGCTTGGAATGAAGGCCTGCGCCTCGATCATTCGAATCTGCATGCGCATTCGTTGAGGACGCCCCGCGAGGCGGCGATGCGCCCGTTCGTTACGGTCGCCATCCGACACTGAGAACGAAAGCGTCCGCTGAGGCTGCATCGCACAACATGAACTTCTCCCAATGCTTTTTACGCGACGCCGGTGGCGTCGATTGCCACTAACCACAAGGAGATTCGCTGTGACTGTGAAATACCATGATGAAGAGATGATGGCCGTCGTGTGCAAGGCGCCGCATGAATACACGCTGGAAAAGGTAAAGCGGCCGGCAGCGGGACCGAACGAGGTGGTGATCAAGATCATGTCGTGCGGCATCTGTGCTGGAGACATGAAGGGATGGTCGGGCGCGCCGCGCTTCTGGGGCGACAAGGAGGCGGGGCGGCCCTCGTACATCAAGCCGCCGGTAATTCCAGGACATGAATTCTGGGGGGTGGTCTGCGAACTGGGTGAAGGTGCTGCCGAATACCACAATGTCCAGATCGGTGATCGTGTCGTGGCCGAGCAGATTGTTCCCTGCGGCCGCTGCCACTATTGCCGCACCGGGCATCACTGGATGTGCGAAGTGCACGACGTCTATGGTTTCCAGCGTGAATCTGCCGACGGCGGCATGGCCGAATACATGCGCCTCTCCGCGCGCGCCATAATCCACAAGATTCCGGAAACCGTCTCGTTCGAAGATGCCGCGGTGATCGAGCCGTTGTCGTGTTCGCTGCACGCGGTCAATCGCGGCGACATCCAGTTCTCCGACGTCGTGGTCATTTGCGGAGCGGGGCCGCTGGGCTTGTTCATGGTTCAGGCCGCGCATCTGAAAACACCGAAATGCCTCGTCGTGATCGATCTTGACGATCGCCGTCTCGAACTCTCGAAAGAGTATGGCGCCGATGTCGTGATCAATCCCAAGCGCGATGACGCGGTAGAGATCGTCAAGAAGATGACCGGTGGCTACGGATGTGACGTGTACATTGAGGCAACCGGGCATCCGAGCGGCGTCACGCAAGGCTTGCAGATGATCCGCAAGCTGGGGCGCTTCGTCGAGTTCAGCGTATTCGGGCACGAAACGACGGTCGATTGGTCGATCATCGGCGAAGAGAAGCACCTCGACCTGCGCGGTGCGCACCTGTCAGGGTTCTGCTATCCGGTTGCCATTGACCTGTTGAATCGCGGATTGTGCACCTCCAAGGGCATCGTCACCCATAACTACAAGCTTTCGGAATGGGAGGAAGCTCTGAAGGTGGCGCAGTCTATGGACTCGATCAAGGTGTTGTTGACGCCTGACGCGTGATTCCAAATGCCGTCGCTCGGTAGCTGCGTCTGCACTTGCTGCAGCTACCGATACGGTACGGCGTCTGGTTCAGTGGTAATCAGGAGAAATTCAGGCGCCGCTCACCGGTGAGGTGAGGCGGGAGCACGTTCATCCCGCGGAAGGTCATCGACAATCAAGAATGAGCAGGGTGTCAGCAATTCGATTCAGGGGGCAGGAAGTCACTTATGAGTTCACAGGCAGAACTGTCAAACGGGCGTCAGTCCGGTTCGGGTCTTCGTAAATTTGTTTTGCCGGCGGTTGTTGTCGCCGTGCTTGCCGCGATGGTGCTGGATACCAAGGTCGTGCGGATCGGTTCCGCGGAGGATGTTCGCGCCCAGGTGTTTTCGCCTGAAGCCTTCGGGAAAAAAGAGTTTCCGAAAATCAAGGCGTCGATCGAGAAGGCGGCGGTAGACGCGAAGCAGCTGGCGGAGGCCATTGCCGCGGACAAGGCCGCGGCCGGAGAGAAATATGGCAAGCCGGGAAGCGTCGGGCCGATCTTCCCGGTGAAGTTCAGCGGAGTGGTCGGCGAGGGAAGCAGCGGTATCTTCAAGGTGAAGGTCGACGGCTTGCCGGAAGGCATCGGGGTCCGGGTTCAAACCGGGCCGGCCATCAACGGCACCGAGGTTCGCGATGCAACGGGTACCATCAGCTTTGGCCAGTTCACCAACCAGATCGAATATCAGGATGCCGGTGCCGCGCTGAACGACCAGATCAAGGCCTTGGTCCTGGCCAAGCTGGATCGGGAGAAGTTGCCCGGCAAGACGATCGAAGTCGTTGGCGTGTTCCAGTTGATCAATCCGGCCAACTGGATGGTTACGCCGGTACAGTTGAAGGTCGCGCCATGAGTGCCCTGCCGAAAGCATCGCCCGCCGATGGCGAAGCGGTGATGTCGGCACGCAACGTTGCCAAGTTTTTTGGCAGTGTGCGTGCATTGAACGGGGTGAATTTCGACATCCATCGCGGCCAGGTGACGACCCTGTTCGGGGAAAACGGCGCGGGGAAGTCGACATTGATGAAGATCCTCGCCGGCATCCAGCCGCCAACCTCCGGCGAGATCATCCTCGACGGCGAACCGGTCAGGTTTTCCTCCTCGACGGAGGCCCGCGATCGCGGTATCTCGATCATCCACCAGGAGTTAAGTCTGGCACCCAATCTCTCGGTGCGCGATAACATCTTCATGGGGCGCGAGATTCGCACGGCGACCGGAGTCAACTTTGCGGAGGAGGCCCGGCGCACCAAGTCCTTGATGGAGGAAATGGAAGAAGACATTGACCCGATGACGCTGGTCGAAGACCTTCGTCTCGGCCAGCAACAGATCGTCGAGATTGCGCGCGCCCTGTCGGTCAATAGCCGCATCCTGATCATGGATGAGCCCACTTCGGCGCTTTCGGCGACGGAAGTCGAGGTGCTGTTCAAAGTGATTCGTGACTTGAAATCGCGTGGCGTCTCGATCGTCTATATTTCCCACCATCTCGAAGAAGCATTGCAGATTACCGATCATGCGGTGGTGCTGCGGGATGGCAACATGACGGCGAAGGCCCCGCGTGCGGAAATCGACCTCGAGTGGATCGTCCGCAACATGGTTGGCGATAACTTCGACCTCGGCAGCCCGCCGACCGGGTACGAGTTCGGCGACGTGTCGCTTTCAATCGACGACGTCGTTGTGACGGAGGCCTCCGGCGCCAACGTGGTCGACCATATGTCGCTGCAGGTACGTGCCGGCGAAATCGTCTGCATCTACGGGCTGATGGGCGCCGGTCGCACCGAACTGCTCGAAGCTGTGGCTGGACGGGGCGAACTGGTGAATGGGAAGGTGCTTCTGGAAGGTGAGGACGTCTCGGGGATGACCATCGCCGAGCGCATCGCCAAGGGCTTGTCGCTCGTGCCGGAGGATCGCCAGCGTGACGGCTTGGTGCAAACGATGACTGTCGGGAAAAACCTGTCACTCGCGAGCATCGGTGCCTTCGTGAAGGGGTGCTTCACCTCGCCACAGCGCGAACGCGAACTGGTCGACGAATCGATTCGTCGTGTCACGGTGAAGACCTCTGGTGGAGGCGCCGCCATCGGCTCCCTCTCGGGGGGAAATCAGCAGAAGGTGGTGATTGGCAAGATGTTGGCGACGAATCCCAAAGTGCTGTTGCTGGATGAGCCGAGCCGCGGAATCGACATCGGCGCCAAGGCCGAGGTCTTTCGCCTGATCGCCGAGCGGGCCCGGCAAGGGCTTGCGGTGATCTATTCGACGTCGGAAGTTGGCGAGTGTTTGAGCGTCGCGCACCGCATCATCGTGATGGTGCGGGGCAAGATCTCGGCTGAATTCGGGCCCGATGTTTCCAAGGAACAAATCATGGCTGCCTCGGGCGAGTCCGTGGTCGAATGAAAAATATTAGGAGAAATATCGCATGACTACTGCGAATAAAGTCGCGCAAAGCGTTCAGGGCGCTCCATCTCAAGGCGGTATCGATATTGTGCGGATCCTTCTCGAAGGGCGCGCGTTCTTTGCCTTGATCGTGATCATTCTTGTGTTTTCGGTGTTGTCGCCGGTCTATTTCTCGACCGCCAACTTCCTGGTCATGGCCTCGCACGTGGCAATCTACGGGCTGTTGGCCATTGGCATGCTGGTGGTGATTCTGACCGGGGGCATTGATCTTTCCGTCGGATCGACTCTCGGCTTGTGCGGCGTGGTGGCCGGCGGGTTGATGCAGGGCGTGGAGATCGAGTCGCTGGGCTCAATTTATTATCCCTCGGTCTGGGTTGTCGTCGTGCTGACGTGTGCGCTGGGCGGCTTTATCGGTGCGGTCAATGGCGTGCTGATTGCCTACCTCAAGGTGCCGGCGTTTGTCGCTACGCTCGGTGTGCTGTATTGCGCCCGGGGCGTCGCCTTGTTGCTGACCAATGGACTGACTTACAACAATCTGGGGGGGGAGCCTCAACTCGGAAACACCGGCTTCGACTGGCTCGGTTTCAATACCATCCTTAATGTCCCCATCGGCGTGCTGGTTCTGGTGTTGCTGGCACTCGTCGCGGTGGTTCTGCTCAACAGAACGGCATTCGGGCGTTGGGTCTACTCGACCGGCGGCAATGCGCGAGCGGCTGAACTCTCAGGCGTTCCGGTCAAGTTCACCACGATTTCAGTCTATGTGTTCTCTGGTGTTTGCGCCGCGGTCGCCGGGCTGGTCTTGTCCTCGCAGCTCACGTCGGCCGGACCGACGGCGGGGATGACCTACGAATTGACCGCCATCGCTGCGGTGGTTGTAGGCGGGGCCGCGCTGAGCGGGGGGCGCGGCAATGTGCGCGGCACACTGCTTGGTGCCTTCGTTATCGGCTTTCTTTCGGATGGTCTCGTCATCATCGGCGTTTCGGCATACTGGCAAACCGTCTTTACCGGTGCGGTGATCGTTCTCGCTGTGCTGATGAACTCCATTCAATACTCCAAGCGGCCCAAGCCGCTGCCCACTTCGGGGAGTCCTTCCATTCCTCAGAAAGAGCCCGCAGGGAAGCTCGCCTGATGAACGTCCGCCGATTGCTCGGCACTTTGTAATGAAGCAACTTAGGAGAGGTAGATATGTTTAAAACAACACGCCGTAAACTTATCGCAGCACTGTTGCTCACCCCGCTCATGGCCGGTGCCGCGATGGCACAGGGCAAGGGCCTGATGACGATCATCGTGAACGATCCGGCTAACCCGTATTGGTATACGGAAGGCCAGGTCGCCAAGGCGACTGCGGAAAAGATGGGCTACACGGCGGTAGTCGCTGCTCACGTCGGCGATACGAATACGGAGAGCAAGTTGATCGATACGGCGATCACCAACAAGTCGGTCGCCATCCTGCTCGATCCGGCCAATGCCAGTGGTTCGGTCGGTGCTGTCCAGAAAGCGGTTGCCGCGAAGATCCCCGTGCTGCTGATCAATGCGGAAATCAACAAGGACGGTTTGGCCAAGGCTCAGCTGGTTTCGAACAACGCCCAAGGCGCTGCACTCGGAGCGCAGCAGTGGGTGAAGGTGATGGGCGACAAGGGTAAGTACGTCGAACTCTTCGGTGCGCCGTCCGACAACAACGCGGCAACCCGTTCGAACGGCTATAAGACGGTGCTCAGCCAGTACCCCGACCTCAAGAAGGCAGCACAGGAAGTTGCGAACTGGGATCGCACGCAAGGCCACAACAAGATGCAAGCAATGTTGCAGGCGAATCCCGACATCACTGGCGTGATCAGCGGCAATGACGAAATGGCGTTGGGAGCGATTGCTGCGTTGAAGAAGGCGGGCAAGCTCAAGGACGTCGTGGTGGGCGGCTTCGATGGATCGCCAGATGCCGTCGCGGCCGTCAAGGCAGGTGAATTGGCCTACACGGTGCTGCAGCCGGTCGCGGTGTTCTCGGAAGCGGCAGTTAAGCAGGCTGACTCGTTTATCCGGACAGGCAAGACCGGGGCGAAGAGCGAGAAGCAGTTGTTCGACTGCCTGTTGATCACTAAGGACAACGTCAGCAAGTACTCGTCGCCGTTCGTTCTGGACAAGTAACATTCTCTGACGGTATCTATTGCCGTCTCTGCGGCACGAGTGCTGATCTCAGCATTTGTGCCGAAACCCAAGGACTCCCTTTGTGCTGATTGTTTTCCGGGTGGAGCCCGGAGGTGTGCGCACGCGTTTCATGGTGGGTTTGGTGAATCCAGGTAGATAGTAAGCAGAAGAAGGGGGCTCGGTCTCTGTCGAACACATCAACCCGTGCGTGAGAACTCCGCTTTTTAGCAGCTCTTTCGCCAAATGCTCGAAGCACGTGATGTGCCTTCTACTCATTCCTCGGTATTGCCGAGTCCGAGCGTTCGGTGAGTCCGGTTTTCTGGAAAGCATGTTTCGTTCGCGCGGCAATTCCAAATAGCGAAAGGAATTTTTCATGGGAGTCACAATGAAAGCTGCCGTGATGTACGGCCCCCGCGAGATGCGCGTGGAGGATCGCCCGCGTCCCGGTGTTGTACCAGGTGAATTGCTGATCAAAGTTCATCATGTGGGGATTTGCGGTTCGGATATGCACTTTCTCAAGGATGGCCGCCTCGGGAACTGGGTCGTTGATTCGCCCCTGATCCTGGGGCACGAGTCTGCCGGGGAGGTTATCGAAGTCGGTCCCGGTGTCGAGGGCTTTTCCGTCGGCGACAAGGTGGCGCTGGAACCGGGAGTCCCGTGCGGGTCGTGCTGGAGTTGCA
Organism: Propionivibrio sp.; assembly: GCA_003249625.1. The sequence continues at coordinate 12,121 of QKII01000068.1, forward strand.
TGACCGGGCATTACAACCTCTGTTCGAATATGTCGTTCATGGCTATTCCGCACGAACGGGACGGGGTGTTCTGCGAATACGTCTCTCATCCCGCGAAAATGTGCTTCAAGTTGCCTTCGAACGTAAGTACGCTCGAAGGCGCTCTCTGCGAGCCTCTCTCTGTTGGGCTTTATGCCGTCGAGAAATCGGGTGCCAAGCTGGGGCAAAGTGCCGTTATATTCGGTTCGGGCTGTATCGGCCTGGTCACGATGCTGGTCCTTAAAGCCATTGGTGTGAGCGATATCTCGGTTGTCGATATCGTGCAGAAGCGCCTTGATACGGCCTTGGCGCTGGGGGCCAAACGGGTTATTCGCGGGGACCGGGAGGACGCTGTTGCCGCGCTGATGAAAACGGGGGGCTGTGACGTCGTTTTCGATGCGGCTGGTAGCCCTCGTACGGCCTTGCAAGCCACGCAGGTTGTCGCGCCAAACGGTGTGGTCGTCATCGTCGGCATGGCCGCCGATCCCGTCATCGGTATGGATATTGGCACGATGGCATCGCGGGAGGCTCGCCTCGAAACCATTTTCCGCTACCGTAACCATTATCCGACGGCAATCAAGGCTGTCGAGTCCGGTGTCATCCCTTTGAAAAAGATTGCCTCTCATGTCTTCCCGTTTGAGAAGATCGTGGAAAGCGTTTTATACAACATGGATAATCCGAACGAAGTCGTCAAAGGCGTCATCAGCTTTGTCGACTGAGTCCTTTAACGTGGATGCCGCTCCCCGGGCTAACGTTCGGGGTGATTGAATGGTGTAATCGGTGATTGAAAAAAATCACCGAGTGATTGTTTGTGGCGTAATGGCGGTGTTTTTGTGCTTTCATATTCTCTATGATGTGGTTGACTTGTTGACATCTCGGGGCTCTAGTTCCAGAATGGTTTTCAAGCCGCATCATACAAGGCAGCCACGAGCCGCCCAGTTCAAATAATCGCGGCCGAGCACATCGGGGTTGCAGACAAAGAAGAAATAGCACGCAAAAAGACCTTAGCCTCAGGCCGTGGGTGTGCGTATGCAAGCTTCGGAGAGTCAAGCGAGATGCCTGATAGCGCAACAGAGTTGACAAGCCTTCCTCATGCGGTGCCGGTGGCGGCACAGATATCTGCTGGCCCTCTGGTCCTCGCCAGCGGTGTAGCGAAGAGCTTTAACGGCGTTCCCGCACTCCGGAACGGTTGCCTTGAGTTGTACGCTGGCAGTGTTCATGCGCTGTGTGGTGGCAATGGCGCGGGGAAGTCGACGTTTCTCAATGTCCTGATGGGGATTCTCCAGCGCGATGCGGGGTCCATCAAGGTACGGGGACGTGAGGTCCATTTCGCGAATCCGAATGAGGCGTTGCACGCCCGGATCTCGATCATTACACAGGAGTTGTCACCGATTCCTGGCATGAGCGTCGCGGAGAATATTTTCCTGGGGCGCGAACCCAAGAAGCTCGGTGTCGTTGTCGACTACCCGCGCCTGTTCGCGAGAGCCGGTGAGCTACTGGAGCGCCTGGGCTTCGATATCGACCCGCGTACTCCGATGTACAGGCTGAGCCTCGCGCAAACGCAACTGGTGGAGATCGCCAAGGCGTTCAGCCACCAGAGCGAAATCATCATCATGGACGAGCCGACCTCGGCCATCGGTGAGAATGAAACCGAGATCCTGTTCGACGCGATCCGCTCAGTGTCGTCACAAGGAGCCGGGATCATCTACGTCTCCCACCGCTTGTCCGAGATCTTCACGATTGCCGATAGCTACACGGTTTTCCGCGATGGCGGGTTCATCGAAACAGGCAAGCTGGCTGATATCGATCGCCGTCATCTCGTGCGGCAGATCGTTGGTCGGGAGCTGAATGCCGGCGAGCGAAAGGAAAAGAAGGCGGACGGCGAGGTCGTGTTGTCTGTGAAGAACTTCAGCCGCGCGAGCGAGTTCGACGATATTTCCCTCGACGTCAAACGGGGCGAGGTGCTCGGTATCTACGGGCTGATCGGGTCGGGTCGAAGCGAATTCCTCAATTGTGTTTTCGGTATTACCACACCGAACTCGGGCAGCGCAGCGCTTCTTGGCAAGCCGATACCCAAGGGAAAGCCGAGACAGTCCATCCAGCAAGGCATTTCGTTGATTACGGAGGATCGCAAGGCGACGGGCCTGGTGCTCAGTTCGTCGGTAGCGTTCAACACAACGCTGGCGGCGCTGCCCAATCTGTCCACGGTCTCGTATATCGATCGCCCGAAAGAGCGGCGCTTGATGACGGCGCTGATCGAACGCATGCGCGTGAAGCTGGCGACACCGGAAATGGACGTCTGCGAGCTGAGTGGCGGTAACCAGCAAAAGGTGGTGTTGGCCAAATGCATGGCGACTGATCCGATTTGTCTTCTGTGCGACGAACCGACGCGCGGAATCGATGAGGGGGCCAAGCGGGAAGTGTACGCCTTCCTGTCCGAGTTCGCTGCGAAAGGCGGCGCGGTTGTGGTTGTCTCGTCCGAGGCGCCTGAAGTGCTCGAGGTCAGCGACAGGATCGCGATCTTCAAAAAGGGACGTCTGGCGGTCGTGATCGACGGCCACCAGGCGTCACAGGAAGAACTTCTTCATCTTGCATCTTGAACAAGGTAAGACAACGCATGAACTCGTCCATCTCCTCTCCCGCCATCCAGAGCCGCCCCCAGCTTCGTCACCTGCTGAGAGACTACGGCATCGTCATTGCATTCGTGGTGCTTTGCGGCGTGCTCAGTGCTGTTAACGAAAACTTCCTGACGTGGGGCAACTGGATCAACATCCTGCGTCAGACATCGATTAACGGAATTCTCGCCATCGGGATGACCTACGTCATCCTGACCAAGGGCATCGATCTGTCTGTCGGCTCGATTCTGGCGCTCAGCGGGCTGGTGACCGGGAGCCTGGTGACCGGGAGTACGCCGCATGCGGCGTATGTCGGGATCCTGGCCGGCCTGTTCGTTGGGATCGCGCTGGGGGCGGTCAATGGCTTGATCGTCGCCCGTCTGTCCGTTGCGCCGTTCGTGGTGACACTCGGCATGCTGAGCGTGGCGCGCGGCATGACCTTCATCTACAACGACGGGATGCCGATTGCCAATCTTTCCAAGCAATTCCGTTTCATCGGACAAGGCATGGTCGGCGGGATCCCTGTGCCGGTGATCATCCTGGCAATCACCTTCTTCATCTTCTGGTTCATCCTCAAGTACACCACTTTCGGACGCTATGTCTATGCGGTTGGCGGCAACGAACGCAGTGCGAAAACCAGCGGTATCAGCACACGCTGGGTGGTGTTCTCGGTTTATGTGATTTCCGGTCTGCTCTCGGGGCTTGCCGGACAGATCTTGGCTGCGCGGACGACCTCCGCCCTGCCGCAGGCGGGAATCGCCTATGAGCTCGACGCCATCGCGGCGGTGGTGATCGGTGGGACGAGTTTGAGCGGCGGGGTCGGTACCCTCTCCGGCACCCTGATCGGCGCGCTCATCATCGGCGTCATCAACAACGGTCTTGACCTGATGGGCGTCTCGTCCTACTACCAGCAGGTGATCAAGGGAACGATCATCGTCGCGGCCGTACTTCTCGACGCTTCCCGCAAGAAACAAAGCTGAGTTGTCCTTCCTGGCAGTCCTAACCGCAGTACCCATTCACTTAATGGAGAAATGATATGCGACTCTTGAAACTTGCAGCTATGACATTGGCAATATCTCTTGCCGCCTCCGGTTCCTCGCTGGCGCAAGACAAGAAGACGTACAAGATCGGCGCGGCGGTATACGGGCTGAAGGGTGAATTCATGCAGTTGTGGTCGAATGCGCTGAAGGAGCATCCGTTGGTCAAGAACGGCACGGTCAAGGTCACCGTGTTTGACGGCAACTACGATGCACTGACCCAGAACAACCAGTTCGATACGATGGTGACGCAGAAGTACGACGGAATCCTGTTCGTCCCGATCGACATCCAGGCCGGCGCCGCCGGGGTGGAAAGAGCTGCCGAAGCTAAGATTCCGGTCGTTGGCTCGAATACCCGCGTGAATAGCGACAAGCTGACTTCGTATGTCGGTTCAAACGACGTGATCGCTGGGGAAATGGAGGCTGAATCGGTGATCAAGGCCATCGGCGGCAAGGGCAATGTCGTGATCCTGGAAGGCCCGATCGGACAATCTGCGCAGATCGAGCGCCGTAAGGGAAATCAGAACGTCCTGACCAAGTACAAGGACGTCAAGGTTCTCGAAATGAAGACGGCAAACTGGTCACGTGCCGAGGCCCTGTCGTTGATGGAAAACTGGCTGACGGCGCATTCGGGAAAGATCAACGGCATTATCGGTCAGAACGATGAAATGGCGCTGGGCGCCATCGAAGCGGTCAAGGCCAAGGGCATTGATCCGAAGACAATTCCGACCGCCGGCATCGACGGTGTGACCGACGCCGTGCGTGCGGTCAAGGACGGCAACATGGTCAGCGTGCTGCAGGACGCTGCAGCTCAGGCGCAGGGTGGCCTTGATGTGTTGATGCGCTCGATCGTCGGCCCGAGCTACAAGCCGCAGTCGGACATCTGGAAGAAATACTCCGCGCAGGGCCTGGCCTGGGGCGATGGCACGGCCAAGCACTACAACATTCCGTGGACGCCGATTACCAAAGCGAATGCTGACGCGATGCTGGCCGCACGCAAGTGATTTGGTGATGACATGACCACTGCGGGGCGCCGCTTTTGCGCTTCGCAGTCAGTTAGCGGATAAATTGGAGACAAAAAATGGCAACTACGTTTGAGGCGGGCTTCCGGCTCGACGGGAAGGTGGCGTTGATTACAGGGGCCGCAGCAGGTATCGGTTACGCGATATCAGAACTGTTCGCGAAGCAGGGGGCGCGTCTCGTGCTGCTCGACCTGAGTGAGGAAGTCCGGAATGTTGCACAGGAATTACCGGGCGACCATCTGGCGATTCCATGCAACGTCGCAGAAAACACGAAAATCCAGGCGGCGGTGGACAAGGCTGTCGAGAAGTACGGGAAGATCGATATCCTTGTAAACAATGCAGGGGTCGCGCTGCTCAACAAGGCCGCCGAGGTGACCGAGAAGGAGTGGGACACCACCATGGCGGTTAACCTTAGGGCGCCGTTCTTCCTTGCCCAGGCAGTGGCGAAGGTCATGACGAAAAACGGTGGCGGGCAGATCGTCAATATGGCGTCGCAGGCGAGCGTCATAGCGCTGGATCGCCATGTCGCCTACTGCGCGAGTAAGGCGGCGGTCGTATCCATGACGGAGGTTCTTGCGATCGAATGGGCGCGCGCCGGCATTACGGTCAACGCCATTTCCCCGACCGTCGTAGAGACGGCGCTCGGGAAAAAAGCGTGGGCAGGCGAGGTCGGTGAGGCAATGAAGCAGAAGATTCCGGTTGGCCGATTTGCGCAGCCGGAGGAAATTGCCTCAGCAGCCCTGTATCTCGTCAGTGAACACACGCGGATCATGACGGGCGCCAATGTTGTTATTGACGGCGGCTATACGATCCAGTGATGTAAAAAGACCGGTGTGAGTGTTGTGTGAGTCTTCACTCACGCCGCGTTCTCCAGAGAGTCCGCGTTCCGTGTATGCGCATCGGCCCTCTCCAGGCATGTCTCAACCCTGGGTTCAGAGACCGGAAACCGAGTTGAGCCAGCGCTCGTTTTGCCTGCTCGCAGACCGCATACCGGCCAAGCCTGGCGTTATGTCTTCGCGGAAAATATTTTGGCGAACTGGATTATTCCGGTCGGAGGAGACCTCTGATGACCTGACAGGATTAGCGCGCGCCAGCAGCGCTGGTGCTGAGTTTGCCTTCAGATGCCTTGCGGTAGGCTTCAAGGGCTGCATCACGTGCTTTGCCAACCAGCATGTAGAGCTTGACGATACCGTAGCCGACAACCGCTGATAGCGCTGCAACGATCAAACTGATTT
>QKII01000260.1 GCA_003249625.1 Propionivibrio sp.
CATCTGCTGGATCATCTGGCTGCCGAGGTTGGAAGTCATCACCACGACGGTATTCTTGAAATCCACCGTACGCCCCTGCCCGTCCGTCATCCGCCCGTCGTCAAGCACCTGCAGCAGCACGTTGAACACGTCCGGATGCGCCTTTTCGACCTCGTCGAGCAGGATCACGCTGTACGGCTTGCGACGCACGGCTTCGGTCAGATAACCGCCTTCGTCGTAGCCGACGTAGCCTGGGGGGGCACCGATCAGGCGCGAGACCGAATGCTTCTCCATGAACTCGCTCATGTCGATGCGGATCAGGTGTTCTTCCGAATCGAACAGGAAGGTAGCCAGCGCCTTACACAGCTCAGTTTTGCCGACACCGGTCGGGCCGAGGAACAGGAAAGAACCGTAAGGCCGATTGGGGTCGGCGAGGCCGGCGCGCGAACGACGGATAGCATCCGACACGAGCCGCACGGCCTCGTCCTGCCCGACGACGCGCTGATGAATCTTGTCTTCCATCGCCAGCAGCTTCTCGCGCTCGCCCTGCATCATTTTGGAGACGGGAATACCGGTCGCACGCGAGACCACTTCGGCAATTTCCTCGACACCGACTTCGTTGCGCAGCAACTGGTTCTTTTTCGTGCCGTCACTCGATTTCTCAGCAGCCTTCAACTGTGCTTCGAGCTGCGGCAGCTTGCCGTATTGCAGCTCGGCGAGCCTGTCGTACTGGCCCTTGCGCTGCAGTTCAGCCATCTGCGCCTTGAGCTTGTCTATTTCCTCCTTGATCGAGGCGCTGCCATGCACCTGCGCCTTTTCGGCCTTCCAGATTTCTTCCAGATCGTTGTATTCCCGTTCCAGCTTGGCAAGTTCGTCCTCAATCAATTGCAGGCGTCTGATCGACGCTTCGTCCTTCTCCTTCTTCACAGCCTCGCGCTCGATCTTGAGCTGGATCATGCGCCGGTCGAGCTTGTCCATCACTTCCGGCTTTGAGTCGATCTCCATCTTGATGCGCGCCGCCGCCTCGTCGATCAGGTCGATAGCCTTGTCCGGCAGGAAGCGATCAGTAATGTAGCGGTGCGACAGTTCCGCCGCAGCGACGATCGCCGGGTCGGTGATGTCGACGCCGTGGTGCAGTTCGTACTTTTCCTGCAATCCGCGCAGGATGGCGATCGTGGACTCCACGCTCGGCTCATCGACCAGCACCTTCTGGAAGCGACGTTCCAGCGCCGCATCCTTCTCGACGTACTTGCGGTATTCGTCGAGCGTCGTCGCACCGACGCAATGCAGCTCGCCGCGAGCCAGGGCGGGCTTGAGCATGTTGCCCGCATCAATTGCGCCCTCGGCCTTGCCGGCACCGACCATCGTATGTAGTTCGTCGATGAAGACAATGATCTTGCCTTCATCCTGGGCGATTTCCTTGAGCACTGCCTTCAGGCGTTCCTCGAACTCGCCGCGATACTTGGCACCTGCCAGTAGCGCCGCCATATCGAGCGAGAGAACCTTCTTTCCCTTCAGGGTTTCCGGCACTTCGTCGTTGACGATGCGCTGCGCCAGTCCTTCGACGATCGCGGTTTTGCCGACGCCCGGCTCGCCGATCAGCACCGGGTTGTTCTTGGTCCGCCGTTGCAGGATCTGGATGGTGCGACGAATCTCGTCATCACGGCCGATCACCGGGTCAAGCTTGCCTTCGCGGGCACGCTCTGTGAGGTCAATACAATATTTCTTGAGCGACTCGCGCTGCCCTTCGGCTTCCTGCGAATCAACGCCCTGCCCGCCACGCACGGCCATGATTGCCGCCTCCAGCGCCTTGCGGTTGAGCCCGTGTTGCTTCGCCAGCCGTCCGGCCTCGCCCCTGTCGTCACATACCGCGAGCAGGAACATCTCGCTGGCAATGAACTGATCGCCGCGCTTTTGCGCTTCCTTGTCTGTGAGATTGAGCAGGCTCACCAGATCGCGCCCGACCTGTACGTCGCCGCCGTGCCCTTCGACTTTCGGCAAGCGGTCGATAGACTGATCGAGCGCTGCTTTCAATGCCTGCACGTTGACGCCCGCCTGCGCCAGGAGCGAGGACGTCGCACCGTCTTCCTGTTGCAACAGGGCGAGGAGCAGATGAACCGGCTCCATCATCTGGTTGTCGTGACCAACGGCCAGGCTCTGTGCGTCCGCCAGTGCCTGCTGAAATTTGGTGGTGAGTTTGTCTTGTCGCATGCTTTTCTCCCGCGAGACGTAACCTGATGGCAACGAGATGGGGCGCCACCTCCCATTTTCAATGGTCGCCTAAATAATTCCGATACAGCGAGCAATTCGGAAAAGCCCGATTTCAAGAAAAGCGAATAAAACAAGAGAGAAACTTGTTGCATCGCCCCTACTCCAATGCTTCACTCAGGACAGGATGTCATCAGGAGCGCGACATGAACTTCATGAACAAGATGTCCTTACGCAGCAAGCTCAACAGCTTGACGGGAATTGTTATCGCGGGCTTGTGCCTTCTTGCGGCGATCGTTCTCATCGGGGAAAAAAGCCAGCTTCTCGCCGACCGCTACGACAAGGTCCGAAACCTGGTCGAGGTCGCACAAAGCACGGTACGCATGTACGAAAAGCTGGCCACATCAGGAAAACTGAGTCAGGAAGAAGCCAAGCGCCTGGCAATCGACGCTGTGCGTGCGATGCGCTACGACGAAACGGAATATTTCTGGATCAACGACCTGAATGCGGTCATCGTCATGCATCCGATCAAGCCGGAACTCGACGGCAAGGATTTGTCCGATTTCAAGGACAAGACCGGCAAGCGCATGTTTTACGAATTCAGCAACGTGGCAAAAAACCAGGGGGCCGGGTTCGTCGAGTACATCTGGCCGAAACCGGGACTGAAGGACGAGGTTGACAAGGTCTCCTACGTGAAGAAATCCGACACGTGGGGATGGGTGATAGGCAGCGGGATCTACATCGACGATGTAGACGCGCTCTTCCGGAAAAATGCGCTGAAACTGATTGGCTGGATCCTGCTGATCGGCGGATTCATGGGAGTAACGCTCACATGGGTGGGGCGTAGCGTCCTGAAAGCCATCGGCGGCGATCCACAGGAAGTTTCACAGGTCACCCGTCGGATAGCCACGGGAAACCTGAGCACGGATGTCGACTGCGCCGAGAACGACAAGGACAGCGTGCTGGCCGGAATGAAGGAAATGCAAAGCACGCTGCGGGCGATGATTGAGGAAATCAGGCGCAGCTCCGGACAGCTTTCCTCTGCTTCGAGTCAATTGCTCAAGGCATCGGAAGACGTGGCGAGTCGCTCGCAACGACAGAGCGAATCGGCCTCTTCCATGGCCGCGGCTGTGGAGCAAATGACCGTCAGTATCGACCAGGTTTCGGAAAATGCCCGCGAGGCACACACGATCTCCGTACAGGCCAGCGATCTATCCGGCGAAGGATCCGAGGTCATACAAAACGCTTCGAAGGAAATGACCAAGATCGCTTCGACGGTCCAGGTGGCAGCGCAGGTCATCGAAGAACTGGGCCGTCAGTCCGACCAGATCACCTCGATCGTCAATACCATCCGGGAAATCGCAGACCAGACAAATCTCCTTGCGCTCAACGCAGCCATCGAAGCAGCCCGAGCAGGAGAACAGGGGCGAGGCTTCGCGGTGGTCGCCGACGAAGTCCGCAAACTGGCGGAGCGCACAAGCGCATCGACAGCAGAAATCGCTTCGACGATCGGGCTGATCCAATCCGGAACACATGAAGCGGTTTCCAGCATGGAGAGTGGCGTCCAGCAAGCGGGAGCAGGCGTTGCGCTCGCAGGCCAAGCCGGCGAGTCGATCACCGAGATCCGCAACGGCGCCGAACGCGTCATGCAGGTTGTAACCAGTATCTCGGAGGCGATTCGCGAGCAGAGCACAGCATCGGCCGATATCGCCAAAAATATCGAGAACATTGCCCAGATGTCGGAAGAAAGCGCCCGCGCCGTTGCCGAAACGGCCAAGGCCGCCAGACACTTGCAACAACTATCACTGGAGCTCGAGACCTCGGTTAGCCGTTTCAAACTCCATTGAATATGGCAGGAAAACGACGCAGCGACAATTCCATCTCTTGCTTGGAGAGATTGGCGTTTCTGTGAATAAAGTGCGGACTTCTCCGAGAGAGCGCTGGACATAGCCTTGACGTCCTTGTCCATCGCAACAGATTCCTTGCGGCAAGGACGAACGGACATTACCGGTCTTCGAGACTGCAAAATCGTTATGCTCAGGATAACGATTTCTGATTTGCTTCACCGCATTGCGATCGCGCATACTCGTTCGCGGCACGCTCTGGCCTCTTTGGCTGGAAACGGCCCAGAACGCGGAAAAGACAGGAAATACGGTCCTCAACCCACGGGGCAACCACCAACGAAGAAATAGAAAGGGGTCAAAATGAAGTACTCACTTCGCATCATCGCTGCAACCCTCGCTGTAGGCTTCAGCGCCGGGGGCGCTCAGGCAGCGGACCAGGTCAATATCATCTGCTCGGTACAGGCCGAGTGGTGCAACATGATCAGCACTGTCTACGCACGCACTACAGGCACCAAGATCAACGTATCGATGAAGGGCTCCGGCGAGGCGTTGGCGCAGCTCATCGCCGAAAAGGAAAACCCGAAGACCGACATCTGGTTCGGCGGCACGGGGGATCCCCACCTGCAGGCCGCGGAACAGGGGTTGTCGCTCGAATACAAGTCGCCGAGCCTCGCCCAGTTGCATCCTTGGGCTCAGCAACAGGCACAACAAGCGAAATTCAAGACGGTCGGGATCTATTCCGGTCCGCTCGGCTTTGGCTACAACCCGGAGCTGCTGGAAAAGAAAAAACTGTCGGTGCCAAAATCCTGGGCCGACCTGCTCAAACCCGAATACAAAGGTGACATCCAGGTAGCCAACCCGGCTTCCAGCGGCACCGCCTACACGATGGTTGCCACGCTCGTGCAGT
>QKII01000144.1 GCA_003249625.1 Propionivibrio sp.
AAGTCGGGACAGGGTCATGGCAGTCGAAAAGCGGGTCGTCTTCAAATCGAAGTGGTTGCCGTGGGTGCTCGTCGCACCGCAGGTGTTCATCATCGGCGCATTCTTCTTCTGGCCGGCTGCTCAGGCGCTGTTGCAATCCGTGCAGCAGTCCGACGCCTTCGGTACATCGGTCGAGTGGGTCGGGCTGGAAAATTTCAGCAACCTCTGGAATGACGCGACCTATCTTGCCTCGTTCTATACCACGGCGATTTTCTCGGTCAGCGTCGCGGCAATCGGCATCAGTCTCTCGCTGCTGCTTGCCGTCTATGCCGACCGCGTCACAAAAGGCGCGCTGTTCTACAAGACGCTGCTGATCTGGCCATACGCCGTTGCACCGGCTGTCGCCGGTGTGCTGTGGCTGTTCATGTTTGCGCCGGGCGTCGGCGTCGTCGCCTACGGTCTGCGCGCCATTGGAGTCGACTGGAATCACCTTCTCAACAGCACGCACGCCATGACACTCGTTGTCATGGCCGCCGTCTGGAAACAGATTTCGTACAACTTCCTGTTCTTCCTTGCCGGCTTGCAAAGCATCCCTCGCTCACTGATCGAAGCGGCTGCGATCGACGGCGCCGGTCCATGGCGTCGCTTCTGGACAATCGTCTTCCCGCTGCTCTCGCCGACCACCTTCTTCCTGCTGGTGATCAACGTCGTCTATGCCTTCTTCGACACCTTCGCCATCATCGATTCGGCCACCCAAGGCGGCCCCGGAAAGGACACCGCGATCCTGGTTTACAAGGTCTATTACGACGGTTTCAAGGCCATGGACCTTGGTGGATCGGCCGCACAGTCCGTGGTGCTGATGGTCATCGTCATCGCGCTGACCGTGGTGCAGTTCCGCTTCGTCGAAAAGAAAGTCACCTACTGACATGAATACATGTATCCGAGAGATGAGACATGGTTGAACGCCGCCCCCTGCTCACCGCGCTGACCCACGCCGTACTGATCCTCGGCGTCATCGCTGTTGCGTTTCCGCTCTACCTGACGTTTATCGCCTCGACGCACACCACGCCCGATCTGATGCAGTCGCCAATGCCGCTGCTGCCGGGCTCGCATTTCCTGCAAAATTACCAGGATGCGTGGAACGGTACCGGTGCCGGCGCGGGCTCGAAAGCACCTGTCGCACGCATGATGATGGTCAGTTTGATCACCGCGCTGATCATCTCACTCGGCAAGATCGCCATCTCGCTGCTCTCGGCCTTTGCCATCGTCTACTTCCGCTTCCCTTACCGCAACTTCGTCTTCTGGGCCATATTCATCACACTGATGCTCCCGGTCGAGGTACGCATCGGCCCGACCTACAAGGTTGTCGCCGACTTCGGCATGCTCGACACCTACGCCGGCCTGACCGTACCGCTGATCGCCTCGGCCACGGCGACCTTCCTGTTCCGCCAGTTCTTCCTGACAGTTCCGGAGGAACTCGTCGAGGCTGCGCGCATCGACGGGGCCGGACCAATGCGCTTCTTCAAGGACGTTCTGCTGCCTCTGTCGATGACCTCGATCGCCGCCCTGTTCGTCATCCAGTTCATTTACGGCTGGAACCAATACCTCTGGCCGCTACTGGTCACCACCAACGAGAACATGTACCCGGTAGTGATCGGCATCAAGCGCATGATCTCTGGCGGCGATTCCGAGATGCAGTGGAATGTCGTCATGGCCACCGCGATGATGGCGATGATACCTCCCGCGATGATCGTGATCCTGATGCAGAAATGGTTCGTCAAAGGTTTGGTGGATACGGAAAAATAATGGCCTCAATAACACTCAAAAACGTCGTCAAGTACTACTACGGTATCGGCAAGAAGACCGCCAACAAGGTTATTCACGGAGTCAACGCTGAAATTGCCGATGGTGAATTCATTGTCATCGTCGGACCGTCGGGCTGCGGCAAATCCACGCTGCTACGCATGGTTGCCGGACTCGAAGAAATCACCGAAGGGGAAATCTCGATCGGCAATCGCGTGGTCAACGATCTCGAACCGTCCGAACGCGACATCGCAATGGTCTTCCAGAACTACGCGCTTTACCCCCACATGAGCGTGTTCGAAAACATGGCCTACGGCCTGAAGATCGCCAAGGTGCCGGCAGACGAAATCAAGGCCCGCGTGGACAAGGCAGCAAAAATCCTCGAGCTGGGGCCCTACCTCACGCGCAAGCCGCGCGAACTCTCCGGCGGCCAGCGCCAGCGCGTCGCCATGGGTCGCGCCATCGTCCGTCAGCCACAGGTCTTCCTTTTCGACGAGCCTCTCTCGAACCTCGATGCCAAGCTGCGTGCACACACACGCCTGGAAATCCAGAAGCTGCACCGCGAACTGGGTATTACCTCGCTGTTCGTTACACACGATCAGATCGAGGCGATGACCCTGGCCCAGCGAATGATCGTGATGAACGGCGGCGTAATGGAACAGTTCGGCACGCCCGAAGAAGTCTATACCCGCCCTGCATCTACCTTTGTCGCCACCTTCATCGGTTCGCCACCGATGAACCTGATCAAGAGTGCTCCTGGCGCCAAACCAGGCGTAACCGTGGGTGTCCGGCCGGAGCACCTCGACGTCAGTCCGGACGGATGGGCACTGACGGTCGACGCCCTCGAAATGCTTGGTGCCGAACGCCTCGTTTATGGCCGCTGGCAGCACGGCGAAGGCGACGAACTGGTGGTCATCCGCTGCGACGAAGCTCTCGCGGCACCGCAACTCGGAAGCACGATCCATGTGATGCCGCGGCAGGATCGTCTGCACTACTTTGACACGGCAAGCGGAAAGCGCATCTGACGCCGCGCACGCAAAGCGCGGAAAACTGCCCGGTTACGCCCGTTTCCCCTTGCCCGGCTTCCTGAACATAAGGTAGAACGTAACGCCCATCAGCGCCACGACCGACAGGCTGATCGGGCTGACGGCAATAGCGCCGAGCAAATCGCCGAAGTTGCCCCGGTAGGAGATCATCGTCCGGCGGAAAGTCTCGTCCATCAGCGGTCCAAGCACCAGCCCGAGAACCATCGGGGGAATCGGGAACTTGTACAGCTTGAAGACAAAGCCGACGATTCCGAAGAACGCCATCCACGCCACGTCGATCAGGCTGCTGTTGATCGCGTAGGCGCCAATGACCGTAATGAAGATGATCGGCGGCAACAGGATGTTCTGCGGAATGCTGACCAGCTTGATGAACGGCTTGATCAGCAACAGCCCGAAGATCAGGAAGAAGAACGTGGCGAAGAGGAGCGACAGCACGATCATGTTGAAAAGTTCGGGCGTCTCCGTCATCAGCATCGGACCGGGCCGCAAACCGTGGATCTGGAAGGCCCCGATGATGACCGCAGTCACCGCGTCGCCGGGAATGCCGAGGGTCAGCATCGGAATGATCGCGCCGCCGATGGCCGCATTGTTCGCCGACTCGCTGGCGACAACCCCTTCGTAAGCGCCCTCGCCGAACGGGCTGGACGGATTCTTCACCGTCCGCTTGGCATGGTCGTAGGCCATCAGCGAGGCGATCGGCCCACCGACTCCGGGTAACGCGCCAATCAACACGCCGATGCTGGACGTACGCAGTGTAAGGGGCAGATATCTGGTCAGAAGATTGAGTGGTGGCAGCACCCTCCCAACCTTCTGGACCACGTGCGCCGACGAATTCTGATAGAGCTGGTACAACACCTCGGAAAGGCCGAACAGGCCAAGAATGGCCGTGACCAGATCAACCCCCTTGACCAGCAGGTCGCTGCCAAAGGTCAGCCGTGGCATCCCGGTAATCAGATCGAGGCCGATCAGCCCCATGACGATCCCGAGCGATGCGGTAAACATCGCCTTGCCGAACGAACCTTCAGCGAAGCTGCCGACCAGCAGGATGCCGAAGATCGCCAAAAGGAAATAATCCTGCGGCGCGAAACCGATCGCGATCTGGGCAATCAGCGGCGTCCCGATCCATAACGCCAACACGCCGACGAGTCCGCCGAGGAACGACTCAGTGCATGCCCAGCCGATGGCGATGCCGCCCTCCCCGCGCTTCGCCAGCGGATACGCATCAAGCGTCGTGACGACCGACGAAGGCGCACCGGGAATGTTGATCAGCGCCGCGGTAATCGACCCGCCGAAAACCGCCCCCTGATAGATCCCCATGATCACGGCCAGGGCAGAGGTCACGTCCCAGCCATAGGTCAGCGAGACCAGGATGGCCACGGCCATGGTCGCGGACAACCCGGGAATGGCCCCCACCAGAATGCCGGCCAGCGTCCCGCCGGCAGTCAACAAGGCAATATGAAGTAAGTGCTCCATGCATCCCCCATCCAGTTCATTCTTCTTCTAAAAGGCAACCGCCTCAGAAATCGATGTAAAAAACTTTGGCGAACAGCGTCATGGAAACGGCCACGACAGCCGCCGACGCAACCACGGCCTTTACTACCGGCAGCGATTTCCAGTAAAGAAAACTGAAGATCAGGAATGCCGCGGACGCCAGCCAGAACGGGAGCAGGAACAGGGCTCCGATGTACACGAAGAACACGCCGACGTAGGTCAGAACCTTGATCTGGAAAACCTTCTCGGTAACCTTGCTGGCCTGCCGGGTCTTGATCGCCTCAAGCAATGACAGCACCGCGCAGACGACCATTACCGTCGATAGCAGGATCGGCACGATCTTCGGCGACGACGATGCCGGCGAACTCCCCGCATCGATGAAGAAGGACGAGGTCAGGAAAAACATTGCCACCAGCAGGAACACGATATTGGCTCCAACCTCCCCGCTCTTGTAGCGTACAGCTCTCATTTTCTCGTCCCCTTCTGCATCATTTCGTTATCGAGACCTGCGCCTACAGCCGAGGGATGCCGAATTCCTCCGGCGACTTCTTGGCGGCTCCGCCATCGAACAGCAGCCAGGTCGTCTTGGAGGTAAAGTCATTGG
>QKII01000420.1 GCA_003249625.1 Propionivibrio sp.
AGTGTCCTTTTCGCTTAGTGCTTAGTGTTTTGCCGACGCGTCGTGGCCGTGGTTGCCACTATGCGAGGCGACTTCGGCAAGCGCCTCTTCCGCTTCGGAGCTCATGGTGTGGGTGAGCTTGCCGGTAATGATGCAGAAGAGGTCGCCAGCCAGAACGAGGATGGCGACGACGCTGAACACAATGCCGACACCGTAGAGCGCACCCAGCGAAATGCCGGAGGCTGGCGCCATGTTGCCCAGGTTGATGATCGTCTGTTGCCAGCTTCCCTCGAGGAACAGCCACATCATCCAGATCATGAGGATGTGCGCGATGGCCAGCAGGATGCGCTGGACGACTGGCGGAAACTTGGTGAGGACGGCATCGAAGCCGAGGTGGCCGTGATCGCGTAACGCAACGAGGCCCGCCGTGTAGGTCATCCACGTCAAACCCCACGAGGACAACTCTTCCGAGACGGTGATGCCGCTGTTGAAGGCGTAGCGCAACACCACGTTGCCGAACACCATGATGATCATCGCCACCAGACAGAAGGCGGCAAAAAGCTTGAGTACTACAAACAGCCCGTCGAATAATTTTTTCATCATCTTGAGACCCTAACCCTGATTTCCTCTTGAGGTAACACGTAGAACGCAGTGTTGCGACGACCGTCGCCTACTTATGCACGCAGTTCTGCGCCATATAGCTCGGCGTAGCCGAACTCCTTGGCCCGAGCCAGGTGCGGCAACTCGATCGAATAGACGACCTTGGGCAGCTTGTTGAGAATCTCCGCCACCGGCACGCCACCTTCGCCGACGTACAACCGCTCTTCGCGCAAGATCCGCGTCATCTCGGTACGATCTGCTGGAATCTCGCCCTGCGCATCGCACAGATGGGCAAAATGGAACCATTCTTGCGGCAGGCCTTCCAGCGATTCCGGCTTATCCAGTGCGCGGTGGAAATGGTGCACGTCGATCATCAGACCTGCATTCGGGCGATTGGCTGTACGCAGAACGTCGACAGCACCTTCCAACGTATTGACCGCTGCTATCGGGACGTACTCCAGGTCAACGGTCATGCCGAACTGCCGGGCCAGATCACAGATCTGTCCGAACTTTTCGATGGCGTATTCGCGCTTCGGTGTCCAGATGCTGGACAGCACTGCCTTCGCACCCAGTTCAGCTGCGACTTCCATGGCCGGCAAATACTTGGTTGGATACATGTCGTCATAGACACGGGCCAGCTCGATGTCGTGAACCTTGACCCCGGTGTCAGCCAGCGCACGCTTGGTAGCACGAAGCATTTCGGGGTTGTCGGCCAGTGCGTAGTTGGGCTCGCCAGGCAGACCCATGTAGATCGGGCGAATACTGACGTAGTCGTAACCGGCACGTGCCGCGACGTAAACCATTTCAGGAGGCGCACAACCGAGAACCGTCAGATGCGCCAATGAAAACTCCAGAGCCATTTACTTCCTCCAATACCTGGCAGCGCTGGGTGCAATGCGGACCACATGCACCTGCGTCGCTGCCTGAACCACGTTTAATCAGTCATCGTTGCGGTCCCGGCTTTTCCCGAAACCAGCGTTTCGGGATGCCATAAAGCCGGGACCGGTCCCCCAACGAAGAAACCCTTACAGCCGAGAAAGCTCAGTCCGTCGAGACGTGATGGACCTTTTTGCCCGGAGAGTAGATGTCCATGATGTTCCAGTGACCCGCGGTCGGCGTCGGGATGTTCTTCATGTAAACATCGATGACCACCGGCTTGTTCATGGCAACCGCCTTCTGCAATGCCGGCAACAGCTCATCCGCCGCATTGACGGTAATACCGTCAATGCCGTAGGCGCGGGCGATCGCTGCGTAATCCGGCGAGTAGGTTTCTCCGTCAACTTCGAAGACGGTACCGAACGTCGTGTCGTAGTGCGCCTTTTCGAGGCCGGCGATGGTGCCGAAGGCATGGTTGTTCATGATCACCCAGATCACCGGGATGTTGCTTTCCTTCGCCGTTGCCAGCACAGCCGGGTTCTGTCCCCAGCCGCCATCACCGACCAGCGCGACAACGACCTTGTCCTTCAGGGCTACCTTGGCGCCCATTGCCGCCGGCGAACCGAAGCCCATCGTGGCGAAACCGCCCGGGGTGAAGATGGTGCCCGGCTCATACACAGGATACTGTTGGGCCAGACCGTTTTTGTTCCAGCCAACGTCCGTGCAGATGTAGGAATCGCGCGGCAGAGCCTTGCGCAGATCGGCGAGGATACGTTGGGGCGCCATCGGGAAGTCGTTGCTCTCAACCCATTCCGTGTTGCTCGCCGCAAAAGACTGGCGGTTTGCAGCCATCTCGGCGACCAGTTCGGGACGCTTGACACCTTCCGGGCACAGGCGCTTGGCTACGCGCAACAGTACCGTCAATGCCTGCTTGAGGTCGGCCACTGCGCCGATCGCCACCGGGTAGTTGCGACCGATTTCGGCGGGGTCGATATCGATGTGGATCAACTGTGTCGGCGGGAAGTTGAAGGTGTATTCGGCTTCCCACGAGCTGCAGTCCGCTTCCGAGAAGCGAGTACCAAGACCGATGATCCAGTCAGCGCCCTTGCATTTCTCGTTGATGAACTTGGTACCCCAGAAGCCGGTCATGCCAAGGATCAGCGGATGATCATCGGGCAAGGCACCCTTGCCCATCAACGTGTGTGCAACCGGCAACTGCAGGTGCTCGGCGAACTCGCGCATTTCGGTCATCGCATCGGCGAGCATGATGCCGCCGCCGAGATACATCAGCGGGGTCTTGGCAGCAAGCAGTTGCTTGACGATTTTCTCCGCTGTCTCGTCGTCCATCGACGGCTTGGCCAGCGTGCGGGAATTGGTCATGACGCGGTCGAACAGCGCAACGTCGATTTCCTTGGAAAAAATATCCATCGGCACGTCGATAAGGACCGGACCCGGGCGGCCACTTTCCGCCAGAATGAACGCCTTTTCCAGGATTTCCGGGAACAGATGAACGGAATCCACACGCCAGACGCGCTTGCAGAACGGACGATAGATTTCGCACTGCGACGCGTCAGCATGAAGGTTGACCTCCTGGTGCGGATGCTTGCCGTAGTAGTGCGTCGGAACGTCACCAGCGATGACAACCATCGGGATCGAATCGAGCGAGGCATTGGCCACGCCGGTACAGGCGTTGGTCAGGCCAGGGCTCAGGTGCGAGAGGAGAACCGACGCCTTCTTCGTGGCACGGGCATAGCCGTCGGCCATGTGCGCGGCGATCTGTTCGTGCCGGGTATTGACGAACTTGAGCTTCTTGCTCTTCGAGAGCGCCGCCAGCACGGCAATGTTGGTGTGTCCGCAGAGTCCGAAGATATGCTCGACGCCACGCTCCTCGAGATAACGCACCAGTTGATTCGATATCAGGTCTTTCATCTGTCACTCCTTCAATTGTTGAATAACGACGGTGTTTGCCTTGCCTCCACGGAAGCCTCCCGAACCGTCTTACACTGCTGAACCATCTCGCCTGCAGATCCTTTCCTTCGCTGCAAACACCAATTTTTATCCTGATCTTTTTAACCGCCCTGAACCGCGTGCTGCACGGATGCCAGAACGGGCCGCAACTCCTCGATTGACATCTGCCCCGGCGCGGAACTGTTTTTGCCGAACCCAAAGGTCACCGACGAACCGAAAATCCAGCCAAAAACCCTTGAAACCGTCCCAACGCCACCCATCGACATGCTGACCAGCGGAATGCGGCAGACCTTGCTGGCCTTGAGCGTGGCGGAAAGGAGTGCGAGAACGTCGTCTGGCGCCTTGGGCATTACCACCACCTTGGCGATATCCGCTCCGAGGTTTTCCGCTTCGATGAACCGCCCGGACAAATCCTCGTCAGCCGGGGTGAATTCGTGGTTGTGATACGACATGATCATCACCACACCGTTATCCCTCGACACTTCACGCAGCATCGCCACGTTGCCCGGTGAATTGCTCATTTCATAGTCGATGATGTCGATGCAGCGACTGACGCACGCCGCCACATACAACTTGAGGACATCCGCTTCATTGAGGGCACTGAAACCACCGCCCTCGACTATCGTCCGGCACGCAAAGATGACAGGAATATCTCCCACCGCCACCTTTATCTCGCGCGCCATATCGATGACCGCAGCAATGTCGCCGAAACCATCGAAGAAATCGACACGCCACTCGATCAGATCTGGCGCTTTCGGCAACAAAGCGGCTAGTTCATCGAGCACTGCCGCTCGACTCCGACCAACGACGGGGGTACAGATCAACGGCTGGCCCGAGTGGCCAATCGCCTTTCCCCTCACATGAATCCGCTTCATGACTATTTTTGGACTCAGGCAGCGTCGCAAGACGAATCACGACATTGTGCGAACAGCGGCGAAAATGACCGAAGACCATGCCGGTATTGAACCGAGTTTGGCGAAGAAAGCACATCAGTCAAAGTAGTCATCCCCAGTTCCCATTCAAGCCAATCCAGCGAGAAACGATGTCGCCACGCTTTTTTTTAGGAATACTAGGCGCTGTCGAAGGGGGCGTCGATCAAGAAAAAGCGCTTTTGCGCGATAAACAAACACATGAGCGCGATTATCGCGCCGAATACTCAAACATAGGGCGGTTGGAGGTCGGGTTGTTCCTTCGCCCGTCACTCAAGCAGAATGGACGACAAAAGCTCCCCTCTAAACCGGTGTACGGCCGCAGGCGAAACGAAGACAAACGGGAATTACAGCAAGGGGCGGTCTCAGGACTCGAGTCGTGAGGAACCAATTTCAGCAGCACTGGCCGGCAACCGCGAAAGCAGCACTTTGTCCACGCGGTTCTTGTCCATATCGACCACCTCGAAACGACACCCTGTCGTCTCGAAACTGTCGGCGACTGCGGGGATCCTGCCGAGCACATACATAATCAGGCCACCCAGGGTGTTATAGGCGTTCTCATCCTCGCCGGGGAACTCATCCTCGATGTCGATTGCTGCCTTGAGGCGCTCTATCGAAACACTGCCGTCGATCAGCCATGAACCGTCTTCACGCACGACGATATCTTCGTCCACTTCGCCGTCGGACGACGGGACATCGCCAACGATGGATGACAACACGTCAGTCAGGGTAACCAGCCCTTGCAGTTCCCCGTATTCATCGACTATCAACGCACATTGCTGACGTGCCCTGCGGAAGCTCTCCAGCAGATGTGTCGTAGTCATTCCCTCAGGAACGAACAATGGCGATCGCAATGAACGTTCGATATCAAGCGACTCCCCGGCCAATGCAGCCTTGAGAAGATCAGCCGTACGCAAGATTCCGACTATGTGCTCCAGCCCATCGCGGCATACCACGATACGCGTGTAAGGACTATCGGAAAGACACGTTCTGATTTCCTCGGCCGGCGCATCGAGGTCGAGGACGTAAATGTCATTACGGTGAGTCATGATCGCCCCGATACGC
>QKII01000282.1 GCA_003249625.1 Propionivibrio sp.
CACCCTCTTGAGTTGAACCACCCGGACGGAGGATTCCGGCTGCGTCTGCCGCGCCTGCCAGCCCCGTTCCATCTGGCGATCGGTCTGATGACCGCCCGGGGGGCGTCGTGGCGGGAAAAGCTCTCGGCCGCGCGCTTCATGCAAACCCTGCAACGGGACGACTACCGCCTGCAACGCGACATCTCCGTCGCCGAATTGCTCGACCGGCATGGCCAGACAGGCAACATCCGGCGCTTCATGTGGGAGCCACTGTGCCTGGCGGCGCTCAACACGCCACCCGCCATGGCATCGGCACAACTCTTTGCCAACGTGCTGCGCGACAGCCTCGGCGGCAAAAGAGAGGACACCGACCTGCTGTTGCCAGCTGCCGATCTCGGCCGGCTGTTTCCCGATGCTGCAAGGAATTGCATCGAGGCCGGCGGCGGCGAAGTCCGGCTGTCCGCCCGTGTCAACGCGCTTCCTCCCACGCTGACCATCGGCGACGAAACCTTTGCCCACGTCGTGATAGCCACCGCACCGCAACACGCATCCCCACTGCTGCGCGGGTTTCCCGAAACGGAAGAGATTGCCCGACGACTCGATGGCTACACGTTCGAGCCCATCGGGACGGTCTATCTAGGGTATCCAGAGGCGCTGAGTTCCCCTTTCCCGATGCTGGGTCTCGAAACACTAAAGCCCAATCGCATCGGCCAATGGGCCTTCGTGCGCAGCGAAGAAGGCGGCGGTCAAGGTATCGCAGCCTGCGTACTCAGCGGCGAGGGGCGCTGGGAAGCACTTGACAACGACTCACTGGCGGCGACCCTGCACCGTGAACTTCAGGAGACGCTGGGCCGCCCCCTGCCCACCCCGCTCTGGCACCAGGTCATCCGCGAACGCCGCGCCACGTTCTCGTGCCGCCCGGGACTATTCCGCCCGACGCCGGACACGCCGGTTCGCGTCCTCTGGCTGGCTGGCGACTACGTCTGCGCCGGCTACCCGGCAACGCTCGAAGGCGCCGTACGCAGCGGCGTGGTCGTTGCTCGCCGGATTCTTGCGCAGTCGTAACCGGCAACTGTTCAACCAATAACGAGAAACCCGCTCACGAGAATCATCGCCAGGAATCCGGCAAACACCATCCACCCTTCACGCGTTCTCGGGAAGCCAAACCGCACCAACTCCCCGAGCACCCCGCGGCGATTGAAAAAGCTCTTCGACGTGTCACGCATGTAGAACCACTGTTGCTTTCGCTCCGGCCCGATAACCAGCGAGGCCACCACTATCACGACCAGCCAGGTCAGGAACAAAAGGCCAATCCGCCCGTTAATACTCATCCACCCTCTCCCGTCAAATAATTGTTTTCCCGCAACCAACCACCAACCATCAGGCGGCGGAAGCCACGATTTCGCGCACCACATCCGGCGTAATCACGCCCTTTTCTCCCAGCTTGCGCATGCCGTGTCCCTCAATGCCGGCGGCAATCAGTTCCGCGGCATTCGAGTCGGTCACGCCCGCCTCGCTCAGACGCACCGGAATGCCGAGATCGCGGAACAACTGCTCGATCGCGTTGATCGTGCGCTGGGGCAGATCGACATCCGGCGCGAGGTTGAATACGCTGCGCCCCAGTTGGGACAGCTTGACCTTCTTGTTTTCGAGCTGGTTGCGCAGCAGCGCCGGCAAAACGATGGCCAGCGTGCGGGCATGATCGATGCCGTACTCGGCAGTAAGCTCGTGCCCGATCATGTGCGTCGCCCAGTCCTGTGGCACGCCGACGCCAATCAGCCCGTTGAGCGCCTGGTTGGCCGTCCACATGAAGTTGGCACGCCAGGAATCGCTGTCCCGCCCGTTGAACTGCAGCGCGAGATTAACCAAGTTACGCAGCAGCACCTCGGCATAGCCGTCCTGCACCCAAGCCTGGGCCGGGAAGGTCAGATACTGCTCGCAGACGTGCACGAAGGCATCGACCAAGCCGTTGGCGATCTGCTTCTCGGGCAGGGACTTGATCACGTCCGGGTCAAGGATGGCGAAGCGCGGATACACCGCCTCCGACGAGAACACCAGCTTTTCCTTGGTCGTGCGCCGGGTGATCACCGCCCCGCCGTTCGACTCCGAGCCGGTCGCCGGCAGCGTCAGCACCACGCCCAGCGGCAAGGCCTGCTTCACCCGGTGCTTGCCGAGCAGGATGTCCCAGCCATTGCCGTCGTAGCAACTCGCCGCGGCCACGTATTTGCTCCCGTCGATGACCGAGCCGCCACCGACGGCAAGGATGTAGTCGAGCCCTTCCTTGCGGATCAGGTCGACCGCCTTGTCGAGGGTTTCCACAGCCGGATTCGGCTCGACGCCGCCGAATTCCATCCAGGTCCGTCCTTCCAGCGCTGCAGCTATCTGGTCATAAACACCATTCGTCTTGATCGACCCGCCGCCGTAGATAACCAACACTTTCCTGGCCGGATCGATGGCCTTGGCGATGGACGCGATCTTTCCCTGTCCAAAATGGATCACGGTCGGGTTGGAATAGGTGAACTTCATGAAACAAACTCCAGAAAAGACAAAAAATCAGGAAATCTCTTCGATCACGCCTGCCTGCATGTGCAGTCGCCGCCGGCAGCGGGCAGCAATTTCCTCGTCGTGCGTGACGAGGATCAGCGTCGTGCCGCGCTCGGCGTTGATGTCGAACATCAGTTCGATGACCTGGTGCCCGGTCGCCGCATCGAGGTTGCCGGTCGGCTCGTCGGCCAGGATCAGCATCGGTTTCGGCGCAAACGCGCGGGCAACGGCCACCCGTTGCTGCTCGCCGCCGGAAAGATGCTTCGGATAATGGCGCAGGCGGTGCGACAGACCAACACGTTCAAGCCAGTACTCGGCCTCAGCGCGGGCATTGGCGACGCCAGCCAGTTCCAGTGGCAGCATCACATTTTCGATGGCATTGAGCGACGGCAGCAACTGGAATGACTGGAAAACAAAGCCGAGCAGACGGCCGCGCAGCACCGCGCGCGCATCCTCGTCGAGCCCGGCGAGCTCCTCACCGGCCAGCTTCACGACGCCGCTGCTCGGCAGATCGAGGCCGGCAAGCAGTCCGAGCAGGGTCGACTTGCCTGAGCCGGACGCACCAACGATAGCCACAGTATCGCCCGCGGCGACGGAAAACGAGTTCTCATGCAGAATGACCAGCTGTTCGCCGCCGTTATCGACGCTCTTGGTCAGGCGGCTGACTTCCACCACGTTCATTGCCGGCGTATTCTGCATCCCCATGTTCCGATCATTCATCCTTCGTTGCCTGCTGATTGCCAGCAGCCTGTTCCTGACGGTTCCCGACGCGCTCGCGGCGCGGACCATTCTCATCTTCGGCGATTCACTCTCGGCCGGCTACGGAATCCCGCAGGAATCGGCTTGGCCCAGCCTGCTCGCCAGCCGCCTGCGAGAAAAGAGAATCGATTATAGCGTCGTCAACGCGAGCATTTCCGGGGAAACCACCAGCGGCGGACGGTCACGCCTCGGCTATGCGCTGGACAAGCACGCGCCCGAGATCGTAATCATTGCCCTTGGCGCCAACGACGGACTGCGTGGACTACCAATCGCCACACTGCGCGCCAACCTCGGTGCGATGGCCGCGGCAGCACAAAAGCGCAAGGCGCGCGTATTGATCGTCGGGCAGCGCCTGCCGCCGAATTACGGTCCCTACGCCGAACAATTCCACCAGACTTTCGTCGACGTCGCGAAGAGCGCGAAAACCGCGTTCGTCGACTTCCTCCTCGATGGCGTTGCGTTGACCCCTCAAATGTTCCAGCCGGACAACCTGCACCCTACGGCTTCGGCGCAGCCTCGCCTGCTCGACAATGTCTGGCGCGGTCTGGAACCACTGCTCAGCAAATAAGGATGCCGGGCGGAAAAGCCAACCGTCCGGCATCAGGTAGACGCATTCCGGGTCAGCGACCCGGTACAGGTTCAGAAATTAACGTCGTAGGGATACGACTTCTGCTTCTCCGCAGCCTGGCGGAATACCTGCAGCTCCGTCGGATCGACTTTCCGGCTCCACAGCAAAGCCAATCCTTCGCGCTGCTGCGCCTCCCACTCCGGGTGCTTCAGCCGCTGCTCTTTGAGGTACTGGTCATAATCGGACAAATAAATAGCCATAACAAATTCCGAGTTGGTCAAAAAACGTTGGTCAATGAAATGTAATAGGCTTCGCTACCCCGGCGCAATAGTCGTCAAGCAACGAATCGATCGACTCCATATCACGCTCATCATCCGGAATGCGGTCAATGGCCTCGCGCAAGCCAACGGCCACCGAGCCCTGAACGAACAAGGTGCGCTGACCCAGCTTGTCCACCAGTTCGAAAGCCGCCCGCGTCGGGTAAGCCACGATTGCGTAGTGCTCGCTGTTATACACGATGTTCATCTCGACTCCTTTCTCCGTTGTGCCACAAAAGCCAGGTTCTTTTGATAAAGCTCGCTGCTACCAGGCAATCGTTCCTTTCGAGGAGAAGGTGAGTCTGCTTCTCCCGATTTCAAGTCGAAGCGCGTACATCTTGTTAACACAGACCACCAACATGAGTGCGAGTTCAGGTTGCCGCCCCCCTTTGCCGAAGGGAAGAAATTTGAGCTCCGCACGACCTCATCCGGTCCCAATCTGCCAATCGGCCCCGCAGTGGCTATGCTGAAAAGGACAGGATGAACTGAATTGACGGAAGGTACTGCAGACACTGGTGGCAAGCCCATGCGCCCCCGGGTACGGTTCGGGCATATTCGCGCAGTGCGCAGAAGGCGCCTGACAGGTTGAAGCGCACGACAGCTGGGGTATCTTTGTAGTAACGCTGGAGGAGTCACACATATGAGAATCGAAACCGGAAGCCGCGTGGTCACACTAGTGGTAGCGCTGCTGTCCGCATTCAGCATCGGAACATACCTGTTTTC